>JBFHQD010000099.1:0-11028 GCA_041592395.1 Bacteroidales bacterium
TGCACTCCTCTTTACGCTTCAACAAAAATCAGCTTCAGTATATAGATGAAATAGATATAAAAGAGGAAACCAACTATTTTTTAGCTGAAATAGAACAAAAAACATTTGTAACGCAGCTAAGAATCGATTATAGCTTTACACCTGACTTTAGCATTCAGTTTTACGGACAACCTTTTATTTCAACCGGCGAATATTCAAATTTCAAATACGTCACCAACCCCATCGCATCAAACTATACCGACCGATTTCAAATTTTTCAACCCAACGAAAATTATGGGTTTGATTTGAATAATGATGGGGAAATTGATGCTTATTTAGACAATCCGAATTTTAAATTCTTGCAATTTCAATCCAATCTGGTAGCTCGCTGGGAATTCAAACCCGGTTCCATTTTGTACTTGGTTTGGTCACAAAGCAAAACCGACGATCCCGATACCTATACTTTTGATCTTGATAATGATATTGAATCTATGTTTTCTGTATTTCCGCATAACGTTTTCTTAGTAAAATTTTCGTATCGAATACCAATATAACAACACACCTTAAAAACAAACTTTTTTTACCAAACAGTCCGAAATGCAACCTCATTTCGGACTTTCTCTTTGTGATGACTTCGAGATGCTCAGTCAACATATCTTTTTTTTCCCGATAGGCACAGACAATACCGGAATTCTATTTAAATTAACACTCCTTTCCTTTAAGATTCTTATTTTTGCACAAAATTTAATAATGTATTCAAAAGAAGAAGCACAAATTATACGCAAAAAGTTCTGGTCCGACTTTGATACGTATAGCAAAAAGCGACGGCGAAAACTAGGTAAACGCTCAAGCTGGATGCTTCAGAAGACAGGGATTAAAGGTTTTAGTTTAAAATTTGATGCCAATAACAAAAGCATCCAAGTGGGCTTTGAAATTGCATCAAAAGGACTGCAAAGACAAATAAAATATTACGAAAAAATGCAAAGTTTAAAAGCTTTGCTCGATGCAGAATTTAATAATGAACTTATTTGGAACGATCATTACCTTACCGAAAGTGGAAAAGAAGTGTTCCGGATTTATTGCGAAAAAGCTGACCTCAGTTTGTATAACGAAAAGGATTGGAATTTTATTTTCGATTTCTTTTTTAAGCAAATGAATAAATTTGAAGACTGGTTTTTAGAATACAAAGACATTATTAAAATGAACGAAGAAGAAATTTTTAACGACGAATAAAACTCTCCTTTTTATGAACAGTTTGGAACAATTAAAAAAATACACGAAAGTGGTGGCCGATACCGGCGATTTTGAATCGATCAAGCAATTTTTACCTGTCGATTCCACAACAAATCCATCTTTAATTTACGCTGCTGCACAAGATCCTAAATACGACTACTTGTTGGGCGATGCCATAGCCTATGCACAAGCGCGATCGAAAGACAAAGAAGCGCAATTAAGCTATTGTATGGATCGATTGGCTGTAAATTTTGGCCTGGAAATTTTAAAGATTGTGCCCGGTCGGGTTTCTACCGAAGTTGACGCACGCCTTTCATTCGATACCAAAGCCACTATCGAAAAAGCACGTTTTCTTATTCGATTGTACGAATCCTCAGGTATTAGTCGCGATCGAATTCTGATTAAGATTGCCGCTACTTGGGAAGGGATTAAAGCGGCTGAAATTCTAGAAAACGATGGCATTCATACCAACCTTACTCTACTCTTTAGCGAAGTGCAAGCCATTGCTTGTGCAGAAGCCGGTGTTCAGCTTATCTCCCCTTTTGTTGGTCGTATATTGGATTGGTATAAAAAAGACCGCGGAGTGAGTCATATCGAAGCCAAAGAAGATCCCGGGGTTTTATCGGTAACCGAAATTTTTAATTATTATAAAAAATTCGATTATAAAACAGAAATTATGGGCGCCAGTTTCCGGAATAAGGAAGAAATTATCGAATTAGCCGGATGCGATTTACTAACTATTTCTCCAAATTTGCTTGCTGAATTAGAATCTTCTGATTTAAAAATAGAACAAAAACTGAACAGCGATAAGGCAAAGGCCAAAGAAATAGAAAAAATAGAATTGGACGAGAAATCATTTCGCTGGTTATTAAACGAAAATGCAATGGCTACGGAAAAACTCGCCGAAGGCATTCGGAAGTTTAGTGCCGATTTAGTGAAACTCGAAAAATTCATCGCTACTAAATTCTAAATCAATACGATGCGCATCGATATATTGAGCATATTCCCCGAAATGTTTGAAGGTCCGTTTAGCGAGTCAATCGTAAAACGTGCTCAAGAAAAAGGATTAGCCGAAATTTACATTCACGATATTCGCTCCTACTCGACCAATAAACACAAACGTGTTGACGATTATCCTTATGGCGGTGGTGCAGGTATGGTAATGATGGCCGAACCCATTGTGGCTGCGATTGAAGATTTAAAAAGCAGAATAACTTACGATGCTATCGTATTTATGACACCCGACGGCGAAGTATTTAATCAGCATATGGCCAATCATTTTTCGTCTTTCGAAAATATCCTTTTGCTTTGTGGACATTATAAAGGAATTGATGAGCGCATTCGCGAGAATTATATCACCCACGAAATGAGCATAGGAGATTATGTGCTTTCGGGTGGTGAGCTTGCCGCCATGATCGTAAGCGATGCTTTAATAAGATTAATTCCGGGAGTTTTGGGCGACGAAACCTCTGCCCTTTCCGATTCGTTTCAAGACGGATTACTTTCTCCGCCCGTTTATACAAGACCATTCGATTTTAGAGGATTTAAAGTCCCTGAAATTCTTTTGTCGGGGAATGAAAAAGCCATTGTGGAATGGAAGCACAAACAAGCCGTGGAAAGAACGCAAAAAAGAAGACCCGATTTATTTAAAAATGAGGACTTGCCATAATGTGTAACCGAAGGTGTCTTTAAGATAATAAATTGATTATTAACCAGTTATTTTAAATTATAGAAAAATAGGCAGGCCACACGTAAAAGGCAAGAAATTAATTTTCTAAATTCCTTGCAGAAAACAAATTATTACCTGTATATTTGCACTCTTTTTAGAAATAGATAAAACAGAATATAATGAGTAAGCCAGCACTTATCCAATTTGTTGAAGATTCAATAGAAACGAAACAATATCCCGCTTTTAAAGCCGGTGATACAGTTACCGTAAAATATAAAATTAAAGAAGGTAATAAAGAACGTATTCAGAATTTTCAAGGCGTTGTTCTTCAGCGTTCAGGAAGTTCTTCAACAGAAACTTTCACTGTTCGTAAAATTTCAAACAATGTTGGAGTAGAAAGAATCTTCCCGATCACTTCCCCTAATATCGATGATATTATTTTAGATCGTCGTGGAGTTGTTCGTAGAGCTCGAATTTTCTACTTAAGAGGTTTGAAAGGTAAAAAAGCACGTATTAAAGAAAAAAGATTTTAATCTTTTCTTTACAAGACAAACAAAAAACTTCGACTACTCGGAGTTTTTTTTTACCTTAGTTTTTCGAGAAAAATAAAAATCACAATCAATGAATAACTCAAGCGAAAATTTAACACAATCGAAGAGTGTGTTAGAAATGATTACAGTGGCTCATGAATATTGTCTATTCATGGAAAAAGTAGATTCATATTCGCAAGAAGACGTCCTGAATTATTTTCAAAAAATAATCCCGTTACTCTATCTTAAAGGTTCTTTATTGCCTGATATTGAAGTCTCTGACGAATCTTATCTTGAAAGGTATGTTACAGCAGAAACCTGGGAAATTATTTTCAATGAAGTTCGAAATAAATTAAAACCTTTAGACGAATATTGGGTCTTGGAACAAAAGGATGATACTGAAGCTTTAAAAGCGAGTATAGCCGAGAATTTAACCGATGCTTATCAAGATTTAAAAGATTTTGTAATTCTCTATACAAAAAACACCCAAACAGCGCGCGAAAATGCAACAAACGAATGTAAGATGCATTTCGAGACCCATTGGGGAATTCGTTTGCTTAGCGCATTAAGAGCTATTCATCAAATTAAATTCACTACCCAACGATAAACCAGATTTGGTTTATCCCAATAAGTGGGTATTTTCATTGCTATCTTCGTTCTATCAGGCCTTTTGCTGTAAGTTTGCAGCAAATAACCTAATTAATGAAGTCACTTTTTGACCTAACACAAGGCGAAACCGGAATCATAGTAAAAGTAAAAGGTCGAGGTGCGTTTCGCAAACGCATTATCGAAATGGGCTTTGTTGTGGGTAAAAAAGTGATTGTCGTTAAAAAAGCCCCTTTAAAAGATCCCATCGAATACAATATTATGGGCTACGACATCTCTTTGCGAGCGCAAGAAGCAAAGATGATTGAGGTTATTTACGAAAACGAACCGGGTCGTATCGAAACCAACGGCTATCATGGGACTACAGAAGAGTTTGCTCACCAGCGTAGACACAGACACGGAATACATCACCAACATGGGCAAGGACGCAAAGGACATGTTCGCGTACGAAAAGATAAAATAATCAATGTGGCCTTAGTGGGCAATCCAAACAGCGGAAAAACAAGCCTCTTTAATTTTGCTTCCAATTCCAAAGAGCATGTGGGTAATTATACGGGTGTAACGGTTGCCGCAAAAGAAGCCCGATTTTATCAAAATGGCTATCAATTTAACCTTATCGATTTACCGGGAACCTATTCTATAACGCATTATACGCCGGAAGAATTATATGTAAGAAATTATGTTTTTGAGCAAGCTCCCGACGTAGTTATAAATGTTATAGACAGTTCAAGTTTAGAAAGAAACTTATTCCTAACAACCCAGTTGATCGACATGGACATCAAGGTAGTTATTGCCTTGAATATGTGGGACGAATTAACCGCAAGAGGCGATCAATTCGATTATAAATCCTTAGGAAAGATGATTGGAATCCCTATGGTTCCAACCAACGGAAAAAGAGGATTGGGACTACAGGAATTGTTCGATACAATTATTGAAGTTTTTGAAGATAGAGATAAAACCGTTAGGCATATACATATCAATTATGGCACTTATATTGAAGAAGCCATAAGTACTATTCAGAAAGAAATAAAACAAAAGGAAAACTACAATTTAACCGATTTAATTTCTTCTCGCTTTTTAGCCATTAAACTGCTCGAAAACGATGAAGCCACAAAAGATCGAATTGCAGTTTGTTCGAATGCCGAACGTATAAAACACAGCACAAAAAAAGCACAACAAACGCTGCGTAAAACTTATCGAGAAGACGCTGAATCGCTTATTGCCGATTCAAAATATGCTTTTATTGCCGGAGCTTTAAAAGAAACATTAAAGCCCGGAGCTTCGAGAAAATGGGAAAATGTACATATTATCGATGCTTTTCTAACCAACAAAATATTTGCTTTCCCCCTCTTTTTGGGCTTTATGTGGTTGATGTTTTACACCACTTTCCGTTTAGGCGAATATCCCATGAATTGGATAGATGCAGGAGTAGCCTTAACGAGTGATTTTATTGGAACAAATATGCCTGCCGGTATGCTCAAAGATTTATTAATCGATGGTATTATTGGTGGTGTTGGCGGCGTCATTGTTTTTCTACCCAATATCCTTATCCTTTTCTTTTTCATTAGCTTGATGGAAGATACCGGCTATATGGCTCGTGTAGCTTTTATAATGGATAAATTGATGCACAAAATGGGACTGCATGGCCGTTCATTTATTCCGCTTTTGATGGGTTTTGGATGCAATGTTCCGGCAATCATGGCAACAAGAACGATCGAAAACAGAAACGACCGTTTACTAACGATGCTGATCAATCCTTTTATGTCTTGCTCTGCACGATTGCCCGTATATATTTTAATAATCGGCGCCTTTTTCCCTACGATAGCAGGAACGGTATTGTTTAGTATTTATGCATTTGGAATACTTGTCGCCGTTCTTGTGGCCATCTTATTCAAAAAAACGATATTCAAATCCGTTGAATCGCCTTTTGTAATGGAATTGCCTCCTTATCGTATTCCAACGCTGCGAAACACAACGAAACATATGTGGTTCAAGGCGAAACAATACCTACAAAAAATGGGAGGTATCATTTTAATAGGTTCTATTATTATCTGGGCTGCAGGCTATTTCCCACGCGAAGTTAACTACAGTCAAGATTACGATCAACAAATACAAGCGGCACAAAATCAATATGAGAATACGCTTATTTTAACTCCGGGTTTACAGCCAACTGATCAAAAAAATCTGGAGCAAAATCTTCAAGAGAAAGTGCATGCATTAGCGTTGGCAAAAGAAAGCGAACGACAAGAAAACAGTTATATCGGTAAATTTGGGAAATTTATCGAGCCTGCGATTGCACCTTTGGGATTTGATTGGAAAATGGGCGTTTCGCTGGTAGCGGGAGCCGCAGCAAAAGAAATTGTAGTCAGTACTATCGGGGTATTGTATCAAGCCGATTCCGAAACAGAACCTGAGGTTTTAACAACCCGTTTAAGAAATGCCAAATACGATTATGGAAAGAAACAAGGGCAACCTATATTCACGCCTCTTGTCGCCGTGTCGTTTTTAATATTTGTACTGATTTATTTTCCTTGTATTGCCGTTGTTGCGGCAGTTAAAAGAGAATCAGGAAGCTGGAAATGGGCCGGATTCTTGGTGGTTTATTCCACAGGTTTGGCTTGGCTCTTGTCGTTTATCGTTTATCAAATCGGAAGTTTAATCATTTAGCATTATGGTACAAGATATAATTGTTTATATAATACTGGGTTTAACTGCTCTACACATCATTCGAAAGAGTATTCAATTTTTTAAACCCAATTCTGCAAAAAGCTGTTCAAGTTGCGCCAGTGGTTCCTGTGCAAATTGTTCCTTAAAGTTCGATATGAGCTCCATACAAATCGATTCTGCCAAATACAAAGCCAATAAAAACGCTTAAGTCTATTTAATTTAATTTTTAAATTAAATAGATGACGCCATACTCAACTAATACATTTTTCGTTATCTTTACAAAACTAAAACCTAGCACAATGATTGATAAGGAAGTATTCGCATCGAATTATGAAATATTTGACAAAGAGATTGTAAAAGAAATAATTACCATTTATATAACGGAATATCCTGAGAGAATGATCAAACTTGAAGAAGTTATTAAAGCCGGCGATTTTGATCAGATTTACAAAACAGCGCATAGTTTAAAAGGAGTAACAGCGAATTTTTTCGATAAAGAATCAGAAGATCTCGCACGCACAATAGAAGAAAAGGGACGAGCCGGCGATGGTGATGGACTAATGGATCTTTTTGTAAAGTTAAAAGCATCTACCGACCAACTGATAGTGGAGTTGGATAACCTACAGAAAGAGTACTCCTAAAAACAGATTAAAAACACCAATTATTCTATAGTAAATGTCCAAGCTTTTTTACGCTGCTAAAATAAAGAAGCCATTTCAAAAAAAATTTGAAATGGCTTCTAATCTTATAGATCATTCTCTTTAAACAGGCATCGCAGCTTTTATTTTTTCTTCCAGTTCCTCCGCCAATTCAGGATTATCAAGCAATAAAGCTTTAACGGCATCCCTACCTTGTCCTAATTTAGTATCACCGTAACTAAACCAGCTACCTGCTTTTTTAATAATATCATATTCAACGCCTAAATCCACAATTTCGCCATTTTTAGAAATTCCCTGACCAAACATAATTTCAAATTCCGTTTGACGGAAAGGTGGCGCCACTTTGTTTTTAACCACTTTCACACGGACACGCGTTCCGATCACATTGTCTTTATCTTTAATCACTGCAATTTTACGAATATCCAAACGAACACTTGCATAAAATTTTAGCGCATTTCCACCCGTTGTGGTTTCGGGATTTCCAAACATAACGCCAATCTTCTCGCGCAGCTGATTAATAAAAATACAAGTCGCACCGGTTTTATTTATTGTTCCGGTAAGTTTACGCAAGGCTTGCGACATCAAGCGCGCTTGCAAACCCATTTTAGAATCACCCATTTCGCCTTCAATTTCAGAGCGAGGCGTAAGAGCTGCTACAGAGTCGATTACAATAATATCAATAGCGCCGGAACGAATCAAATTCTCCGTTATTTCCAATGCTTGCTCTCCATTATCGGGTTGAGAGATTAAAAGATTTTCGATATCAACGCCCAGTTTTTCAGCATAAAAACGATCGAAAGCATGTTCAGCATCAATAAATGCCGCGATTCCGCCTGCTTTTTGAGCTTCGGCAATGGCATGAATGGCCAAAGTTGTTTTTCCGGATGATTCAGGGCCATAAATTTCAACAACTCTACCGCGAGGAAATCCACCAATACCTAAAGCGGTATCCAAGCCTAAAGATCCGGTAGAAATAGAAGCAATGGATTCAACAGCAGAATCACCCATTTTCATTACTGCACCTTTACCGTATGATTTTTCTATCTTATCTAAAGTTAACTGAAGTGCTTTCAGTTTTTCCTTATTTATATCTTGTTCATTATCCGATTTTGCCATAATTTATTTGTTTTTAAGTGCTAAAGCTTCTAACAATTGTTCTGTAGCCGCTTTGGTTTTAACTTTTTCTATTATTAATTCGATAATTCCATTTTCATCTATCAAAAAGGTTTTACGAAAAATTCCTTCGTATTCCCTTCCGTATAATTTTTTTGGCCCCCAACATCCATAAGCTTTTATCACTTCCAATTCTTCATCGGCAAGCAGAGGAAAAGCAAGTCCGTTTTTATCCGCAAAATTCTTTTGTCTCTTTACGCTATCGGCACTCACACCTACCACGGCAAATCCCTTTTTAGTCAGACTTTGATAATGATCTCTAAAATCGCAAGCTTCAGCCGTACATCCCGGAGTGCTCGCTTTTGGGTAAAAATACAAAATGAGTTTTTTGCCTTTAAAATCGCTCAATTGTACACGGTTTTCATTTTGATCAACAGCTGTAAAATCAGGTGCTTGACTGCCTACTTTAAGTGTATCCATATTAAAAAAAGGGTAAATAATCATTCATTTGCAACAAAAATAATGAAAAAGCTTTTCCTTTTTTTGATCCTTGCCAAAATAGTATTAACAATTCTGATTTTGACCTTAGGTAGGTTCAATTTAAGGAGCGAAGCATTTTATCCTCTATATGCATTGAAAAAGCTTTTAACTGCTCCGCGATAAGCGGCTAAGCTTTGTTTTCTGTGCTAAGTTCCTCCGATTGTGGTAAAATAAATTTAAAAACGCTTCCTTTACCAACAGCGCTTTCTACCCATATTTTTCCTTGGTGTTTTTCGACAAATTCTTTGCAGAGAATTAAGCCTAAGCCAGTCCCCTTTTCTTTTTCAGTTCCAGGCGTACTCGTTGCATAGTCAATCAAAAATAATTCATTAATTCTCTTCTCGGACAAGCCAATTCCTGTATCAGACACTTCAATTAGCATTTGGTTTTCCTGTTCCTCGCAGGAAACTGCTATTGTTCCTTGTTTCGTATATTTAATACCATTAGAAACTAAATTTCTAATTATCGTCCTTAGCATGTTTTTATCGCCAATTAAAGCTGTTGCTTTTGGTATTTTGTTTAGAATACTTATTTTTTTCTCATCGGCTTGATTTTGTAGCAATTCACAAACTTCTTCAACCAAATCGAAAAATAAAATCTTTTCCGGTCGGAATTCAATTTTTCCGGTTTGAGATAGCGACCATTCCAAAAGGTTCAATAATAAATCATATGTTTTAAGTGTTGTCTGGTGCATATGACTACTCAGTTTTTTAACATCTATGGTATCGCCTTCTTCTGCCTCATTCATTAGCAATTTGCTCAAACCTATCAGCGAATTGAATGGCGATTTTAAGTCATGGGCAATAATGGAAAAGAACTTATCTTTTGTGTGATTTATTTGATTTACCTCTTCTATTTTCCGTTCCAGTTCAATCGTTTTTTCTTTTATTTTTTCTTCGAGAGAACTATTATACTCATATAATTTATGCGACATAACATTGAAAGAGTGAACAAATTCTGTTAAATCCTTCGCGCCATCAATTTCAATTGTTTTTCCCAATAAAGAATTATCTAACGAGATTGCCAAAGCTTGCTTGTTCAATGATTCTATGGGATTGGTTACCAGTTTTCGCTGTAAATACAAATAGATAATCCAGCTTAACACCAGAATCAAAGATAATATAATACTCAATATCAATATGTTAAAATTAGTTCTCGAATAAGCTTCATCGATAGGGATTCGGATTGAAACAACCGAAATTATATCATCAACTTTCCGATGAAAACTTCTTTCTTTACCATAAATTTTAATTAAACCTCTTGGTGCAATTTCCGGAACATCGTGACACCTCAAACAATCGGTCACCATCTGTTCCCCCTTTTTCAATAAATAATAATATTGTTCCTGATCAATTTTTATAATGCCTTCTTGCATCTCCAAGTCCGGATTGCGACTTAATTCGTGCAAGTATTTAGCTTCAAGACTATCCGCTTCGTTTTTTGGATTTCGGGCATCAATTGTGGCATCTTTATAATAATAGCCAAAATCATTTCGTTTGCGAAAAAAATCATTGATATTTTTAACCGCATGAGAGGAAGACATCCATGAGGGCTCAAAATAATCTCCTTTGGCAATCGTATCTTTTAGGGTTGTAAAAAGAGAAGGCTTTAGTTCGTTTGTAAAATAATCATGAATGGATAAGTTTTGATCTAATATGAGCGCCGCTTTATCCTTGGCATTTGTAATTGCTTCTTTTTGAAAAAAATACTTGATTGTCACTATAAAAACAACATTCACAATAAAAAAGATCAAGAGTGAAATAATGGTTAGAATGGTAACTGTTTTATAGTTTGATAATCTTAATATTTTCATACAATACTAGTGTCTAGACAACTATTCAGTTTTCTGCTAATATAAGAAATTTGTTAATCTACAAACAATTGATTTTAAAATCCATGTTAAATCACATTTACTTTTAATTTGGTCTAACCCCGGCCATAATTAAGCCGCATATTGTTTAGAATAAACGAATCGGAAATCGTCGATTCAAATGAGATTATTTTTTATTGATTGCCCTTCCAATCTTTAAAA
>JBFHQD010000100.1:0-10873 GCA_041592395.1 Bacteroidales bacterium
CAAGCGCCAAAAAACCCATTCAAAAGCAACGAAAAAATCAAGTTTCCGGTTAATTATGACCTTAAAATCATACTGAATGCGAATGGTATGCATAAGGAAAACATGGCTATGATGGAACAAGTGCTTGTAAAATTGGGTGTTTCGTTTCTTAATTGGAGGCATAAAGACAGCGGCAAGGGAAAATACACAAGTTATACGGTGCATGTTAGAATTGTTGATGAAGATCAAATGAAAAATATGTATGCCCAATTGCGTACTATTCCGGGTTTTAAAATGGCGATATAATTATTACTTTTAAATTAATTAATAGCGTATATAGAATCGATTGTATAAAAAACACAACTATGCTTATTGTAATTTCCCCTGCAAAAACGCTCGATTTTGAGCAAAAGGCGCCAATCAATCAATTTTCTGAAAATGATTTTTTGACAAGTTCAGAGAAATTAATCAACAAACTGAAAAAATACAGTGCTAAAGACTTAGCAAAGCTAATGAGTATAAGTGATGAGTTGGCGCACATGAATCAAGAACGCTTTGCCAATTGGAGTCTCCCTTTTACTACAGAGAATGCGAAACAAGCCCTTTTTGCCTTTAAAGGGGATGTTTATGTGGGTTTGGATGCGTATTCGCTTAGCGAAAAGGAGATTCTTTATGCGCAGGATCATTTGCGTATTTTAAGTGGCCTATATGGTGTGCTCAGGCCATTGGATCTTATGCAAGCGTATCGTTTAGAAATGGGAACGAAATTAAAAATCAGAAGGGATAATAATCTCTACGAATTTTGGGGCGAAAGTTTAACCACTAAAATAAACGAATCTTTAAAGGCTCAAGGCGATTCAATTTTAATTAATTTAGCGTCGAACGAATATTTTAAATCTATCGATAAGAAAAAATTGAAAGCAGAAATAATTACACCTGTTTTTAAAGATTTTAAAAATGGCGAATATAAAATGATTAGTTTTTTTGCTAAAAAAGCAAGAGGATTGATGAGTCGCTTTATTTTGAAAAATGAGCTTACGAAAGTCGATGATCTAAAACATTTTGAGGCGGAGGGCTATTTTTATAGCGAAGCAGAAAGTAATTCTAATCAATTAGTATTTTTACGCGGATGATTTTAACTTTATTTGTAGTTGGTATTGCGTCCATTATTTTTGGAATAATTAACTTGGCAAAGCATAAAAATATTTTGGCTGTTTTCTTTTTGTTTATGGGAATAACCTTGATGCTTATTGGCTATTTTGTTGTGCATTTATACCCCCAAACCTTACCTCAATTTTTACGCACTTTTAGTTTCTAAATTATTCTGTTGAAACAATATTTTTCGTGCTGTTGAGTTTCTGAATTAATATATCTTTGTTTAAAAATAGAAGCTAAATAAAAACGCTTCTTCTTTTTAATCGCTAGTTTTAAGCTTAAATACAGAAGAAAAATGGTTTTAAATATTTTATTGCAAATTCCGGGTATTGTTCAAGATACAATTGGCGGATCAGCCGGAATTTCTGGAGGAGAAGGTGAATTCTTAAGTTTATCTGTTATCGATCTCATTATTAAGGGAGGTTGGATTATGGCTTTGCTTGGCCTGCTTTCTTTAGTTACGATCTATATTTTTATTGATCGCTATTTAGCTATTTCAAGAAGCAGTAGAGAGGATAAAAACTTTATGAATATGATTCGCGATCATATTTACGATGGAAAAATTGAAAGTGCGCTCGAATTGTGCAAACGTGAAGACACGCCAATTGCTCGACTTATTATGAAAGGGCTCAGTAGAATAGGGAAACCTTTAACTGATATCAATGCTGCAATAGAAAATACGGGAAACCTCGAAGTGGCTCATCTCGAAAAAAATATTGCTACCATTTCAACAGTCGCCAGTACAGCGCCCATGTTGGGCTTTTTAGGAACGGTAATCGGTATGATTATTGCCTTTTATGATATGTCTATGGCAGGAAATAATATTGATATTCAGTTGCTTTCATCGGGAATTTATCAGGCTATGATAACTACCGTGGGTGGATTAATTGTAGGTATTATGGCTTATGTGATGTACAATATTTTGGTCGCTAAAATTGAAAAATTGATTTTTCTTTTAGAAGCCCGCGCCAGCGATTTTATGGATGTTTTAAACGAACCGGCGCATTAAGAACCTTTTAGTATGGCTATAAAATCAAGAAATAAAAAGGGTGTTGTATTCAATATGGCTTCCATGTCGGATTTGGTTTTTTTGTTGTTGATCTTTTTTATGATTACCTCGACATTGATAGCTCCGAATGCGATAAAATTGCTTTTGCCCAGTAGCAATAGCAAAACCATGGCCAAGCAAAATGTGACCGTTTATATTGATGATCAATACCATTATTACCTCGATAAAAGGCGGGTTGAAGAAACAAATCTGGAGCTTGTTTTAAAGTCGGAATTAGCAACATACACCGAAGGAACGGTTGTGCTTAGAAGCGACAAAAGCGTTCCTGTTCAATATGTGGTAAATGTAATTGATGCCATCAATGGAATTAATAAGGACACCGGACAAAAACACAAAGTCATTTTGGCAACGAGTCAAGCTAAATAGAAGCAAATGAAGCTGGAAACGAAAGATAAAATCAAAGCCGGGATTGGAACTTTATTGTTTCATTCCTTACTGATTTTGGCTCTTTTTTTTATGGCTTTAAAAACGCCTTTGCCTTTGCCTGATGAAGAAGGTGTTGAGGTAAATTTAGGCTATTCGGATGTAGGCCAAGCAACGCAAAGCAATCAGCCCGAAAATAATAAAACAGCATTAGCATCGGCTCCTGAAAATACGGTACGGCCAAATATGGAAGAGGTTAAGGATTTGCCGGATGAAGAAATTGTAAAGCAAGAAAGCGAAGATGCACCTGCAATTGTAGATAAACCGGAACCCAAAAAAGAACCGGAAAAAAAGCAGGAAAAGCCAACAGAAAAACCAGAGATTAATCCAAACAAAGAAACGGATAAAACCAAAGAGTCGCCAAAAGAACAGGTAAAAACAGCAGAACCTGAACCCAAACCGGTGGTCGATCCTCGACTTTTGTATACGGGAAAAAAGACAAATAATTCTGTGGGCGACGACCAGTCAATCGGAAATAAAGGTTTGGAAACCGGAGTCCCAAACGCAGCTAATTTTAGTGGTGTCGGAGGATTAGGTACGGATGGAATTTCCTATAATTTGGGGAATAGAAAAGCCAGTTCTTTGCCAAAACCAAGCTACGACTCAAACGATCAAGGACGTGTTAATGTGCGGATTCGTGTAAATAAGGAAGGGCAAGTAATTGGTGCTGAAGTTCTGCAAAAAGGAACGACAGTTACGGATATCAAATTGCAAAATTTTGCGGTTCAAGCGGCATTAAAAGCGGTTTTCTCGCCCGATAGTAATGCGGCAGAAATTCAAGTAGGAACGATAACCTATAATTTTATCAAGATAAATTAGCTTTATCGAATAGTATTCATCAGATGATTCAAAGTCACCTGAAAAACGAAGGTTTTTTTCAGTATCTTTAATCCCTAATTATTAAAAACCTTTGGCTATGAAAAACACGTCTCATTTTATTTTGGTCATGCTCCTTTCAATTTCTGCTTTGGGTTATTCGCAAGAAATTTGGTCGACCGATCATGGTGATTTGAAAATCTTTCCCATTCAACATGCTTCTATGGTTTGGGAATGGAACGATTTAACGATTTACATCGATCCGGTTGGTGATCCAGCCGCTTATTCTGATTTTGCTGCTCCCGATTTGGTTTTGATTACCCATACTCATGGCGATCATTTGAGTAATCTTACGCTGAAAGGTATTCATGCGGAGAGCGCCTTTTTTATCGTACCGCAAGAGGTAGCCGATAAGATGAATGATCAATTTAAATCGAATTTAACGGTTTTAACCAATGGCGAAAGTACTGAAGTTATGGATATGGAAGTGGAAGCCGTTCCTGCATACAATTATCCGGTAACGGAAACATCGCATCACAAAAAAGGGGTTGGCAATGGTTATCTTATCTCTTTGGGGGGACAACGGATTTATATAAGTGGAGATACGGGCAATGTTCCGGAGATGAAAGATTTAAAGGATATTGATATTGCTTTTCTTTGTATGAATTTACCTTATACTATGGATGTTGATGATGCTGCCGCTGCCGCACTGATTATTCAACCTTTAGTAATTTACCCTTACCATTATCGAGGAACTGGGGGATTTAGCGATTTGGATAAATTCACCACTTTGGTAAAGGATGAAAATCCGAATATAGAAGTGCACGTTTTAGCCTGGTATCCTTAATCTTTTTAAGTCTTTGATATTGTGAAGGATAGGAATTGCTTTTTTTACTGATTATTAGGAATGTCGGGTAAATGTCGGGTAAAAGAAGTGGTGTGGTCGGCTCATTTCATCCTACTTTAGCAGAAAAAAAGAAGATGGAAAATATTGGTCAAAAAATAAAAGAACTGCGATTGCTTAAAGGCTTAACGCAGGAAGAACTTGCCGAATTAACCGGTTTAAGTGTTCGAACAATTCAGCGTATAGAAAGTGGTGAAGTAGATCCACGTACTTATACTTTAAATGCTTTGGCCGAGGCGCTCGGAGTTGATCTGGAAGTGCTGACCAGCAAGAAAAAGAATGCCAATGTTTCGCTTTCACAAGAAGCTTACAATTGGTTAATTTTGATGCATTTCAGTGGAATATTTATATTGGTTATCCCTCCTATTCTTATCTGGATATTCAAGAAAGACGAACTCGAAGGTTATGAGCAGCATTTTAAAGACATCATGAATTTTCAGTTCTCTATTTTTATCTACTTAATGGTTTCGGTACTTTTACTCCTTGTAATCATTGGGCTGCCCTTGTTGATCTTTTTAGGTATTTTCAGTTCGGTGATTATCGTTTTAAATACTATTAAAGTGATGAATCGCGACGACTATCATTACCCACTAACAATGAAAATTCTGAAATAAGCATCAGTTTTTCTTATTCAACTTTGCTATCCACGATTCTAAGCCATAGACCAAATGGATAAAGGGGAATAAAAGCAGAAGTATGGGCAATATAGCGCCATTTTTTTTCAATGTCGAAATCCCAAAAGATTCGAGGGTTATCGCAAGAAAATAAATGCTCATCCCAAAAAGGAAAATAAGAAAAAAAGTGGAATTAAAAGCGGCGCCGATTCCGAAAATAACGAAGAACAAGACAAAGAAAGCCGGGAACAGTTTAAATTGTTTTTGTGCTTGTTTTTGGCAAGTCATTATTAAATCGGCAAAGTGCGTATGATAAAACAGCTTTTTCTTTTTCGGGGTGTAGCTTACCAAATTCAATTTCTTTTTTATCGCATAGCGATAGAGCTCAGTAGCTGATTCGGGATGAACACTCAATTTATCAATATTCAATGTTTCAACCTCTTTTTTGACATACAGTGCCGATTCATTTAAAAAATCGAAGGCTTCTTTTTGCTCCGGTTTTACCGTGCAAAGTCCATATTGACTTTGTTGGAGTCCTCTCAGGCTTTCTTTCCAAAGGCTCAGTTTTACTCTTGGTGCCTGATCTTCTTCTCCATAGAGTAATCGATCAAAAAAATCAATAGGGTAATCAATTTCGGGATTAAAAAACAAAAATTTGCTTGTTTTTACAGCGCTGAGCAACTGAGAAAAGCTAAGGTCTTCGTGGTCTTCAACCGAAAAAATAGGATAATCATCAAAAGAAACCTGCTTTTTCTTTTTATAGAGAATCAATAAAATGTGGACTTCATCCGGCACTTTTAAGCGACCGAGTTTTTTCTTGAAGTCGTTTATATCAAAATCCTTAGACGTATTTACGAGTAAGCTTATATTTTTCATCCTCTAAATTTTTAGCAAAGAAATGAAATTTTAAGCAATGTATAAGATCAAAGGTCGGCACTTTTTTGTTTGGAAGCGTGTTCTATTGTAAAAGCTTGTTATTTTTGTTTAAAAATAGAAATCCATGATCCTCTGCGTTGCCGAAAAGCCAAGTGTTGCTCAAGAATTAGCCAAAGTATTGGGTGCCAACACAAAGAAAGAGGGCTTTTTTGAAGGAAATGGTTATGCTGTAACGTGGACTTACGGTCATTTTTGTACGCTTAAAACTCCCGATGACTACGATAAGCGATTGCGGTCTTGGAGTTTGAATTGGCTTCCAATTATTCCCAATACATTTGGTATAAAATTAGTCGAAAACGAAAGTGCTGTACGTCAGTTTCGTGTGATTGAAAAGTTAATTCAGAGCGAAGCATGTATTGAAATTATCAATTGTGGTGATGCGGCACAAGAAGGCGAACTTATTCAGCGTTGGGTTTATTTAAAAGCCGGCAATACAAAGCCCGTAAAGCGTTTGTGGATATCTTCGTTAACAGAAACGGCCATTCGAGAAGGATTTGATCACTTAAAAGAGGCCAAAGAATACGACCGATTGTATCAAGCCGGAAGCGCCAGAGCAATTGGCGATTGGTTATTGGGAATAAATGCGAGTCGCTTGTACACCGTAAAATACGGGACAGGACAAAATGTGCTTTCTATTGGTCGCGTACAAACGCCTACTTTGGCCATGATTGTCAACCGTTATTTGGAAATCGAGCAGTTTACTTCAGAAGCTTTTTGGGAGTTAAAAACCAACTACCGTGATGTTCAATTTAATTACGAGGATGGGCGATTTACGGATAAAGAAAAAGCAGAAGCGCTTTTAGCTGAAATTAGCAATCAGGATTTTGAAATTGTGGAATTTTCTAAAAATCCCGGAAAGGAATTTTCGCCTCGATTATTTGATTTAACGGCTTTGCAAGTCGATTGCAACAAAAAGTTGAATCTTTCAGCCGATGAAACACTCAAAATTGTACAAACGCTATACGAACGAAAATTAGTGACTTATCCGCGTGTAGATACCACGTATTTACCTACGGATATGTATCCTAAAATTGACGGTATTTTAAAACAGCTCAAAACCTATGCAAAAGAAATCCAACCTATTTTTGATAGAGGATTAAGTCAATCGAAACGTGTTTTTGACGACAGTAAAATTACAGATCACCACGCGATTATTCCAACCGGAATTTTGGCCGGTTCTTTAGGAAAAGCGGAAAAGGATGTCTACGAAGCTATTTTGTTTCGTTTTTTGGCCAATTTTTATCCTGATTGTGAGGTGTCGAATACGAAGGTAAAAGGAAAAGTAGTCGACTATTTTTTTAATGCCAGTGGAAAAGAAATTTTAAATCCGGGTTGGCGATTGCTTTACAGTCAGGATGATGATAAAGACGACGAAAAAGAAGAGCAACAAAGTCTTCCTTCTTTTGAGTTGGGCGAAAAAGGCGAACATCAACCTGAAATTATCGAGAAAAAAACGCAAGCGCCTAAACATTTTACCGAAGCAACGCTTTTAAGAGCTATGGAAACCGCCGGAAAGCAAGTAGAAGATGAAGATTTACGCGAAATTATGAAAGCAAACGGCATTGGTCGCCCATCCACCAGAGCCAATATTATTGAAACGCTTTTTAGGCGCAATTACATCACGCGTAAGCGCAAATCTTTAATTCCGACTACAACAGGAGTGGAATTGATAAAAACGATCGAATACGAGCTTTTAAAGTCGCCTGAGCTTACCGGACAATGGGAACAAAAATTGAGTTTAATCGAGCGTGGTCAATACGATGTTGGCGTGTTTTTAGACGAAATGAAAGAAATGGTGAGGCAGTTGGTTCAAGATGTGAAATACAAGCCAATTGAGAAAAGTATTGGAGAAGAAGAAATCAAAAAGGCGACCAAAATAAAAAGTAAAAAGCCGCGAATAAAGAAAGAGAAAACGATTGAGAAAAATAGGCTTTGTCCTAAATGCAAAAAAGGAAGGATTATAAAAGGGAACTCGGCGTATGGATGCAGCGAATGGAAAGACGGATGTGACTTTAGGATGTCGTTTGAGGAGTTTGAAAAGATAAAGCGGTGAGCTGGATTCATAGGTTGTGGCTAATAGCCATAAAACCTAGCTTTATTTCTTATAGGTTGCTCAAAGTAGCAAAAAGATTAGGTGGATATGATTGTTTACATCCATTTAATTATTGATCAACAATCAATAGCACTGAATTGTAAATACCGTGATAGCAAATTTTTTAGAGCCTAACTTAACAAAACATTAGCCTGGCTCAAAGATTGTAGAGTATTCTACTACTAAAATAGATATTTACTTCGGTATAAAAAACCCGAAAATCATTCGGGTTTTTCATTATGGCTTTTACTTTTGTTTAAATTTATACCTGACTGAAACAAGAAATCCATTTAAATCCATTGTTCCATATCTAATTAGATAGGGGGTTGTCAGATATTTAATACTAAGACTAATTTGTTTGAGGAGTAGAATTTCTGTGCCTACGATTAATCCGAGTTGTAGTTTTGAGACATCATTATTTGGAATATTTGCTTCAAAATAATCTGTATTACTATAAAATCTCCAAATAGCTTCTGCTCCTACGAAAGGCTTAAAATATTTGACCTTAGTCCAGTAAATTTGAAAAGGAACACTTACAGAATAGGTTGCGTTCTTTAACAATAGCGTGTTACTACTATCCTCATCTTCAAAACTGGTGTAAGTCAAAAATATCCCTTTATCATAAGCAAATGAATTCGATATTTTTTTTAATTCAAGGATTCCTGCTTGTATTCCTATACGAGGGTCAAAACCAGATCCTGTATTATTAGGGTACATCTTATTGATACCCATATCAATAGTTAGTGTTTTTTCTTGTGAAAAACCAAAGAATGATACCATTATTAAAATTGCAGTAAAAAAAAGTTGTTTCATTAGATTTAAGTAAGATTTATAATAATTTTAATGCTTTAATGCGTTAGAATATATATGATGCGTTAAAGGTATATAAACTTTATTAACAAAACAAAATTTTTAATGGTTGGGGGGGGGAATTTAGAGTTGTTCCAAATAGTATTTGTCTACTATCAATACGGATCAATATCAATAATCATTCGCACTGCAATATAACAATATACCTCTTCTTTTGACTCTTTTCTCAAACGAATGACCGTGGCAAAAGTTGTTAAAGTACGTCCCAAAGGAAACACAAAGTAAAAAGGCAAAAGACTATGCAAGAACTAAAACCAGATAATAGGCAACTGATTGAATTGGTAACGCTAAAAATGCCTTTTGGCAAATACCAAGGTCGATTAATCATTGATTTACCGGAACCTTATTTGGTTTGGTTTAAGCAAAAAGGATTTCCCAAAGGAAAACTCGGCGATTTATTGGCTTTATGCTACGAAATAAAGCTGAATGGATTGGAAGGGATGGTCCGGAAGTTAAAAGGGATGAATTTTTAGTCATACGATGACTCCAAGTCATCGTATGACTCTAATTTTTTCGTACTTTTATAAGCAGAAGAATTGATTACTAGATTTTTAATTCTGTGCGGTTCTTTCATCTCTTTAAAAAAGTATTCTTTTTATTATGTATTTCGAAGAAAAAAAGATTTATCATGTTTATAATCAGGGAAATAATCGATGTAACATTTTCTTTAAACGCGATAATTATTTGTTTTTTCTTAGGAAATTGAAGTTGCATTTTGCTCCTTTTACTGATGTATTAGCTTGGTGCTTAATGCCAAATCATTTTCATCTCATGGTTTTCATAAAACCGGATAGTGAAACAAGAGGATTTAGTGATACGATGACTCAAAGTCATCGTATCAATGCACCTAAAAACACGTTAAATAATTCTATTGCGATTATGTTAAGGTCGTATACTAGAACAATTAACAAACAAGAAAAAAGAAGAGGTTCCCTTTTTAAATCGCATACAAAAGCTATTTGTGTTAATTGCCACAAGGGTTTAGCACCTTCTTATTTGTATAAGGAGGGAATCACCTATTCTAAATCGCTAAACCCTGAGTTACAATACCCCAATATTGTATTTAATTATATTCATCAAAATCCTGTAAATGCGAATTTGGTATCAAATGCGATTGATTGGGAATTTTCTTCGGCAAAAGATTATGGTGGTTTAAGAGAAGGTGATCTGGTAAATAAGGAATTGGCTAAAGAATTGGGGTTAACATTAGAGCGTTGATATAGTGAGCGGGCATAGTGAGCTGACATAGTGAGCAGATGACTCTAAGTCATCAGCTCACTAACTAGCCCTGTAATGTTTTGTTTTCTGCGCCGAATTTCTCATCTTTGAACACCGAAAGCATTTTATAAGATGTTTTTTCGTAATCAAACCAAACAATAATTAACAAATAAATCAAAAAACCAAACACAATAATTAATGAAAAATCGAATCCAAAAATTTCGTTTTAGCTTGCTCCTTGTATTAATATCGGTAGCAAGTCTAACTTTTGCTCAGCAATTAACAATGGAGCAAATTAGAGGTATTAAAGCACGCAATATCGGCCCTGCCGGAATGAGTGGGCGTGTTACAGCTATTGATGTCGTTACAAATAATCCTTCCGTTATTTACGTTGGATCTGCTTCCGGAGGTGTCTGGAAATCAGAAAGTGGAGGTGTTGACTGGAAACCTATTTTTGATGATCAGGATTTTGCTTCGGTTGGAGCACTTACAATCGATCAAAATGCGCCTGACATTATTTGGGTTGGAACAGGCGAAGGCAATCCAAGAAACAGTCAGAGTAGCGGAAACGGCATTTATAAAAGTATGGATGGCGGAAAAACCTGGCAAAATATGGGCTTGCGTAATTCGCGCAATATTCATCGTATCATTATCGATCCAAACAACTCTAAGGTGGTGTATGCAGGTGTGCAAGGTTCGGCTTGGGGACCAAGCGAAGAGCGTGGTTTATTTAAAACGACCGATGGCGGAAAAACCTGGAATAAAATTCTTTATTTAAACAACCGAACCGGTGTGGG
>JBFHQD010000101.1:0-10722 GCA_041592395.1 Bacteroidales bacterium
GTTGGCAGTTTCAGTATCTTTTGATTGGGATCAACGCCTTTAAGCAAAACACCTTGCATGCGTCCTTGAGGATAAAGTGTAGCTTGTCGAATAAGTAGGGGTGTTAATTCATGCTTATCGACCAATG
This sequence comes from Bacteroidales bacterium, assembly GCA_041592395.1. Taxonomy (GTDB): domain Bacteria; phylum Bacteroidota; class Bacteroidia; order Bacteroidales; family UBA12170; genus UBA12170. The sequence continues at coordinate 128 of JBFHQD010000101.1, forward strand.
CGTGAATATCTTCAGAAAGGGCTTGATGGGCGTCGGCAATGGTATAAACATCGTATCTATCGTAATCCGGATGCCAGAATTGTCCGTTTCCGATTTCCCAATCTTGGGTGTCATTTCTCGATTGCCTGTTCCATCCGTCAATCATTCCGTTATAAAAGATTATAAGAACAAAGGCAAAGGATAAAACAATGACATTGAGCCAGGTACGAAGGCCGGCTCCAATTAAATTCTTAAATGCTAATTTGAAGGCTAACATAACTTTAGGTTTTAAGAATGTTTTAAAACATTTTCTTCAGCAAGAATCCATTCGTCGGCCACAATTTTCCCATCAGCCAAAGAAATTTTACGTTTGAGGTATTGCATTACTTTTTCATCGTGCGTAGCAAAAACAAAAGTCGTTTTTAACTCTTCATTCAGTTTTAACATGGTTGCTAAAATATGGTGAGAATTTTTTGAATCGAGATTTGCTGTTGGCTCATCCGCCAAAACGATTTTTGGCTTTTTAACCATTGCACGAGCAATAGCCACACGTTGACTTTCTCCACCGGAAAGTTGTGCCGGTTTCGACTTTATTTTATCCGTTAACCCCACCCATTCTAAAGCTTCCATAACTGCTTTTTTGCGAGCCGAAGCAGAAAGATTTTGCAAAAGCAAAGCAAATTCCACATTTTCATAGACCGTATAAACAGGCAAAAGATTGTAAGTCTGAAAAATAAAACCCAGATTAATATTCCGTAGTAAAGCCGATTGTTTATGACTGAGCTTAGCAATCGATTGACCAATAACGGTTGCATTTCCTTCGGAAGGCGTATCGAGCGAGCCAATAATATTTAGCAAGGTCGTTTTACCCGATCCACTTGGGCCAACCAATCCCACAAATTCGCCTTCTTCAATTTTTAAATTGATATCCCGAAGTGCTGTAAAGTGTCCATTTCCCACAGGAAAACGTTTGGTCATTTTTTCAATGCTGATTATTTCCATAGTCTTTTTATTTGCGTGTACAAAAAACGTTCGTCAATACTTTTTTTAGTGATTAAAGATAAGCATCACTTGTATCCCTTTTCCACCATATAAACGACTTGGGTCTCCTGCACTCGGAAGTACCGAATGTTCAGGATTCCAATAAGCCATGAGTTGAAGGCTCCATTTGTTGAATTGCTTTTGCCAATTCACAAAATTGTATGCTGAATTATTGGTCCAGTCGTAATAAAAAATAGTGCTAATATTATCGAACAACCCAATAGGATAGCTAAATGATGTTGCTGTAAGATGAATGCTTTGTTTGAATTGAAAAGCCTTTTCATCGTTTGATGCTAAAAAATGCTCCGTAATAAAGTATAATCCATTGCCGATGGCAAATGTATAATCCAAACCGACGGTCATCATTTCCTGATTTTTCAAAAAACCTAAATCGGCATTTTTTTTCGACCAAACGCCTTCGAACCAAAGACCGAGCAGCCAATCTATTTTAATATCGTAACCTATTTTATTTTCAGAAACCGATTCAAAAGGGAAATTAACAATCGAAATTGTACGTGCATCAATCATTTGATGGTGAAACGAAAATCCCATTTCACTTTTCAAAAACGGAAACTGCAAGCGCCCGCCATATTCAGGATAATGCGTATTGCGCTCGGCATATTCCCAACCTCTTGCTTGCTCATTGCCATATAAAGCCCAAAGCCAAACATTGGCATTATTTAGAAAATAATAGCGAGCCAAAAGACCCCAAACACCATCGGTTAATTTGAGAGGATCGCGCGCATCCACTTCATCAAACCACATTAAGGGCCGAAACATACTCGCCGAGCCAAAATTGATTTTTTGCAATCCGGCTCGTACTTCAAATTGCTTGCCTGAATAACGCATCCATGCGCGGTAAGGTTTTATTTGGCCATCAAAATCAAGCGTTTCCTCGTTTTTATTAAAAATCAAAGAACCAAAAATATTCGCCGAGGTTTCAAAATCGAATTGACGATCGTTCTTAAATGCTTTAGAAAAATTGATTTGGGGGAGATAGCGTCCACCCCACATTAAGCTATTTTCATTCTCAGCACTGTAATGCAACCAAGAAGAAGCTTGTCCTTTAAACAGAAAGCTTTCTTGGGCTTGCATAGCAAATCCAAGGAATATAAAAACAAATATTAAAACAACTTTTCTCATTTCATAAGCTGCTTAGCACCAATACCATAAAAGAAAAATTCCGTTGCTTCCATGATCAAATCTTGTGGTTTTTCATATTTAGTCAGTAAATCGGCATCGGTTGTCATTACCAGCATTTGATTAAAATAGTACAGAATAAAATCGATCTTTATATCTTGTCGAATATCGCCTTTCTTTTGCGAATCCAATAAAAACTTTATGGTGAGCGCTAATGATTTCTTGCCTTGTTCTTCCATATAAGGTTTCAAACCCAAATCGGCATTTTGATAAATGTCCAACATAAATTCCTGACTTATATCTTTTGTGCCTTCCAATTTCATTTTGAGCATTTGATTTACTTTCTCCGTAAACGAGCAATCTCTAGCAATCAATTCTTCGTAAGCTTTGAGTGCAGCACCAACCGTTATTTCTAAAATATAATGAGCCAAGGCCTTTTTGTTTTTAAAATATTTGTAAAAAGTCATTTTACTTACTTTGGCTCGCTGACAGATCTCTTCAACGGCTACCCTTTTTATTCCATATTTCCAGAACAATTCTTTTCCTGCCCCAATGATTTGTTGTTGTTTTTTATTTTGGAAATGATCTCTCATCTTAAATTAGATTACGAATGAACAACAAATATACGATTTATTGAATATCAAACATAATTCGTATATTTAAATCATTTGATTAAACGCGCTTATTGTTTTTCAAATTCGACGAGAAAGTTTGGAACTGCGCTAATATTTCTTAATTTTATCCGTTTAAATGAAGAAAGAAAAAGGTTAAAACACAAGAAACAAATAAATTTCCACGATGAAATCAGAAAATGAGGATATGGATTTAGGAGTACTGTTTAATTTACTCCGATCGCTATTTAAAAATATTGGCATTGGGCTTAAAACGTTTTTTGTATTCGTTTTTCATTCGATTATAACGTTCTTTCTCTATATAAAAAGGCATTTGTATAAGTTTATAATCGCGGCAATTATCGGTGCGGTGCTTGGAGGAATTTATCAATATTCAATAAAGGATAAACTCTATACTTCGTCGATGACCGTGCAAGCCAATTACGAAAGTATAATACAATTGTATAAAGATATTCAGTATTGCGAGAGTTTAATTTCGGAGAAAGATTTTGTTTCTTTAGCTGATTATTTTAAAATAGATTCGGTAAGTGCAAAGTCTATCAAAAAAATAGAAGTTTATCCCTATACCAACGATAACCAAATCATTTTAGCTTATAACGACTTTATTTCAAAATTGGATTCTAATGTTGTTGAAAACATCGATTTTGAAAAGTTTAGCAAAAACATCCCAAAAGAAGAGTTTTTGTATCATGTGGTAACTATTGAGTCGACAAACAGGACTATTTTCGAACAACTTGAAAAGCCAATAATAAAATCTTTAGCAGAAAATCCTTACTATTCTAAATTGCTCAAGACCGAAATAAGCAATCTAAAATCGCAAGAAAATGTACTTAATATCAGTATGATAGAATTGGATTCTTTGCGACAATTGTATAAAAAACTATCCTTAAACGAAAGCACTAAAGCGAATGCATCGACTAACTTTTATCTGGGAAATTCGGAAATCGACAAGCGCGATATTGTTGTTTTTGATAAATACATCAAAGCCAATATCGATTTAGTGGAGATAAAAAGCGAGATGAATCTTAAGAATGAAATCATCAATGTAGTGTCCAGTTTTAACAAAACGGGTGCAGAAGTAAAAGGTATCTTTAGGAATACGATGGTTTTGGGATTTTTTGGCGGCATTTTACTTGTTTTTATTTATCTGTTAATTATTGAATCCAATCGGTTTTTAAACAGTCAAGAACAAAAGATTAAAAGCAAATAGTTCGCAAATACATTCTTGTTTTATAGATATCTCGTAACAGCCAAATAATTTGAAAAAAGATTTACGGTATTTAGTACAAAATAGTGGACTAACTTTTGTTCTTCGCATTGGAGGTATGGCCTTGGGTTATTTGATTGCCATTTTTATATCCAAGCTTTATGGTGCCGATGTTTATGGTCGTTACTCTATACTTGTCACTTTTTCGCAGTTTACCGTCCTCTTGTTTTCACTCGGAATACCTACTGCCATTGTAAAATTAACTTCCGAATCCGACCATTTCCACAAAATACCACTCACAAATTATTTGCATCGCTCCCTTATTGTTTTAACCGGTTCCGGATTATTTGGGGGCGCTTTGATTTGGCTGACTTCTTCCCTACTTGGTTATCAGGTATTCCACGACAATCAACTTTCGACTTTATTTCAATACTTGAGTTATTTTTTCTTGTTTCTGATTTTTCACAATTTCGGAACCCAATACTTGAGTGGAAAAAAAGACTTTTTATCTTACGGTTTAAGCATGTTTATTTTTCCTAATATTCTGTTTTTCATCATCGTATATCTTTTCAGAAGTTTAGGATTGAATGCTGAATTTTATGTGCAATTAAGTTATATACTGGCACTTTCTGTTGTTGGAATTTATTTGCTTCTCAAAATTCCATTGAGAAAAGTAAATAAAAAATATGCCTATAAAAACCTATTCAAGATTAGCTTGCCTATTTTATTTAGTTCGATGTTTTTATTTATCTCGAATTGGACAGATATTTTTATGTTAGGTTCGATGGTGAGCAAATCAGAAGTCGGTATTTACAGTGCAGCTTATAAATTAGCAACCATCAGTCTGATCGTGATACTAACCGTTAATATTGTAATTGCACCAAAAATTGCGGAATTATACCATAAGAAAGAACAAAATCAACTTAAAGCAGAAGTACGAAAAGCAAACCAATTAATGACTGTTTTAACACTGCCCATTGTTGCTGTACTTCTCTTATTTCGAAAATTCTTTTTGGGTCTTTTTGGTTTGGAATTTTTGAGTGGAGAAACCACCTTAATTTTATTAACGATAGGTTTTCTGTTCAATGCCTTTTCGGGGACGATTTCACCGATTTTAAATATGACCGATTATCAGAAAATATTTCGAAATCTGACTTTGGCAATGGCTGTTTTAAATATTGGGTTGAATTATTTTTTAATTCCTCAATTTGGCATCGATGGCGCTGCATTTGCCAGCCTGCTTTCTCAACTGTTTCTGAATGTGATGGCCATTTATTATATAAAAAAACACCTCGGATTTTGGGCTTTATTGTAAATTAGTTTCAGAAAATGGATAGGAGCTAAATAAAAGCGTTTTAACGATATGAATAGCAAGTTACTTTCAATTCTAATGGTCAATTATAATGGCGAAGCTTACTTAAAAAAAGGCATCAGCTCCATCATCAATACTTGTCAAAAAATTGATTATGAAATAATTATTGTTGATAACCATTCGCAAGACAACAGCCTTAGCCTTATCGAAAAGCAGTTTCCGGAAATCGTTTTAATCAAAAATAAGCAAAATGCGGGTTTTGCTGCCGCCAATAATTTGGGCGCAACAAAAGCGCAAGGCGAATACCTTTTACTGCTCAATAACGACACCATACTATTGAATAATTTGCAAGCTGCTCTCGATGTTTTAAAAAAAGACCTCAGTATTGGCCTGATCGGGATTCAGATGCTTGATAAAAACCACAATTACCGTCAATCTGCAGGTTATTTCCCTTCGCCGCTTCGCCTTTTAAAATTAAAATCACTAATGAGACATTCGCAGGGTTTTAAAGAAGGTAAGTTTGATGCAACACAAAGAATTTGGCCTGTCGATTGGGTGGAAGGCTCTTTTATGCTTACACGAAGAGCGTTATGGCGCGAATTGAACGGTATGGACGCTTCTTTTTTTATGTATTTGGAAGATATTGATTTATGCAAAAGATTAAATGAAATAGGCAAAAAGACCGTATATTTACCTGAGTTGCAATATATCCATTTTGGAGGATTTAATGCGCAACGTAATAAACTTCTAAAAATGGGGTTAATCAAGTATGTGAATAAGCATTTTACGGGATTAAAAAAATGGATGAGTCGACTAAATATTGAACTAAATTTCTTCATTAAAAATTATGTTAAAAAATCTGTTTAAATATTTGCTTCGAAAATCAGGTAAGAATTATGCGATTGACGAGCGTTTGCCAAACAAATTGTTTGTGTCTGTTTTTTGGCATCGCTTTATAATGCTTATGCGAGGTTATCTTTATTTAAGAAAAAGCGTGTTTTTAGGAAAAAATACTAAGCTGGCGAATGCCTCCAATATTCGTTTCGGAAAGAATTGCACACTCGAAAATTATGTAAAAATCGATGCCTATGCACAAAAAAAAATACGCTTTGGAAATAATGTAAAAATTGGGGCTTTTAGTATACTTAGCACGACCAGTCATTTTTCGCGTTTCGGGATTGGATTGGAGATGGGCAATAATTCTGCCGTTGGTGAGTATTCTTACTTTGGCTCTGCCGGAGGTATTCGTATAGGTGAGAATGTTATTATGGGTCAATACATTAGCTTTCATTCCGAAAACCATTCATTTGCAGATAAAAATAAAACAATCCGCGAGCAAGAAACGATTTCAAAAGGAATTGTTATCGGAAATAATGTGTGGGTTGGCGCTAAAGCCACTTTTTTAGACGGATCGCAAGGTGGAAATAACAGTGTGGTTTCCGCAGGGGCCGTTGTGAAAGATATATTCCCCGACAATAGCCTCATTGGAGGTGTACCGGCAAAGCTTATAAAAGAAATCTAAACTATGAAAACCATACTTTTTGTTCATCAATCGGCTGAATTGTATGGCTCTGACAAAACCTTATACTACCTCGTAAAAGATTTAGCGAAGCATCAGATTCGTGCAATCGTTGTTTTGCCCGAAGAAGGTCCATTGGCATCCTTATTTAGAGAATCAAATATAGAATTGATTATCAGTCCCATAATCAAGCTTTCGAGATCAACGCTAGGCATCAAGAATATTCTAAAACTGCCTTTCCATAGTATTTCCTCCTTATCTAAAATCAATAAGAAACTAAAAAATGAAAAGATAGACATCGTTCATTCCAATACTTTAGCGGTGTTACTTGGCGCTTTGTATGCAAAACAGAAAAAAATAAGGCATATTTGGCATGTGCACGAGATTATTGAGCAGCCTAAAATTCTAAATACCTTATATCGCCATTTAGTGACTTGCTTTTCAAATCAAGTCGTGTTTAATTCAAAAGCGTCTTTTGAGAGTTTGGTTAAAGTAAACAGAAAATTACGTAACAAATCATCCGTTATCTATAATGGTGTGGAGCTTAAGAAAAGTTCTTATCCTGATAAGGAGATCTATGATTTCAAAAAAAATCGTCTTAAAATACCTTCAGGAAATTTAGTAATTGGTTTGGTTGGACGCATCAGTCGATGGAAAGGACACCATTTATTACTCGAAGCTTTTGATAGGCTTCAACAAAAATTTATAAACATTAGTTTAGTCTTTATAGGATCGCCACCAAATGACCAAACGTTTTTTTTAAGCCAACTTAATGACAGTATTGCCGAAAAAAAATTAGGGCGCAAAGTAAGCATTCTTCCCTTTACTTCCGATATAGAAAAAGTCTGGGCATGTATTGATATTGCTGTTGTTCCTTCAACAGAACCTGAGCCTTTCGGTTTGGTTGCTATAGAAGCTATGCACCATAGCAAGCCCGTAGTTGCAGCAAAACATGGCGGATTATTGGAAATAATCGAGCACAATAAAACCGGACTTTTGTTTGAGCCTAATCATGTGGATGCGTTGTGTTCATCATTGGAAATCTTGCTGGAAAATACGGAATTGCGAAAAGAATTGGGCGAAGCTGGAAAAGCTTTCGTAAAAGAACATTTTATCCTTGACGATTATGTGCTTAATTTTGTTCAATGCTATAAAAACAATGGAATATGATTCAGCGTTTCGAAAATCCTATCTTTAAAAGCTCTTTTCTACTCTTGCTTTTTATTCCACTGCAATTGGTTTCTTTTGAACTCACATTTGCCATCCTTTTTATATTGACTATACTCCTACTTAATCGAGGATCACAAAAGATTTCAGGCGATTTTATAACCGTTATTTTGTTTCTTCTAATTCTGTTTTTAATTGGGATTTCAACCCCCTTTTTCTATAACTATCAACTTTGGGACATTGCAAAAGATGTTTCTTACTTTTTAAAACCCATACTGCTCCTTTTTTTGGGTTATGCATTCATTCATAATATCAAAGACAAGTTGTTTTTATTCAAAGCATTTGTATCCATGGCAATTGTTTTTGCCATTTTTCATCTTTACAAAATGTTGACTTATCCCGATTTGTTTAGCACAAGTATTAACACAATACGAACGGATACCGGTTTATCTAATCACGTAGAGCTTGTCGGATTGGTCTTTTTAATTCTTTCGTTTAAATTTACAGATATTCAATTGTTTAAAAGCAAAAAAACAAGATACGCCGTTTTAGTTTTACTCTTTATTTCGTTCTTTCTCTATTTTTCAAGAACAATGTGGGTAGGCATCTTGCTCCTTTTAGTAACTTCTTTTGGTTATGCTAAGATTAGTGGAAAAGCACTAAAATACGTAGGTATCGGCCTCTTGTTTATTGCTGGTTTCTATATTTATTTATTCTCAGTTGAAATCCCCCGCGACAAACCCGGTATTTCAGCATTTTTATATAAAATGAAAATTGCACCTGAAGAAATATTTTCACCAAAAGTAGATCTGAATAACCACGAAGCTCTTTGGGATCATTGGCGCGCTTATGAAGCCAAAATGGCTTTCGATCAAACCCATGGTTTTCAACATGGGATTGGTCGGGGTTTTGGTTCTTTAGTTGACCTGCATTTTGTAGCTCCTTTAAACGACGAAGGCATGCGTTATATTTCGCATCTTCATAATGGCTACGCTATGCTCTATTATAAAACAGGTATTGTTGGCTTGCTTTTCTATATTTTATTTCTTCTCAATCTCTATCTCTTTACGTTTTATAAAAAACACGGAAATCAAAATATTCCGATAGAAAACCTGATAGCTTCAATGGGTATTTATCTGCTATTTAGTACTTTAATTATAACGGGAGCTTACAATTTAAGCGATATTTATTTATTGCTTTTGGGCGGATTGTTGGCGCTTTACGACAAAAATAAAAGACCAGTCGAAAATGAATTAAACAATGAAATTTGATAAATTTTTAAATAAGGCATGAGAATTGGAATTATAGGAACACGCGGAATACCAAATCGTTACAGTGGTTACGAGCAATTTGCCGAATTTTTTTCGCAATATATGCGAAATAAGGGGCACGATATTACGGTCTATTCCTCCTCTCTTCATGTGTATCAGGAAAAAGAATTTAAAAATGTAAAATTGATCCATTGTTATGATCCTGAGGATAAATTAGGAACTTTTGGACAGTTTATTTACGATTTCAACTGCATACGAAACAGCAGAAAACAAAATTTCGACCTTATCCTTCAACTGGGTTATACCAGCAGTTCGATATGGGGATGGCTTTTGCCGAAAAATGCGGTAATAGTAAGCAATATGGATGGTTTGGAATGGAAGCGAACAAAATACAATTGGGCCGTTCGACAATTCCTTAAATTTGCTGAATATCTGGCAGTTAAAACAAGCGATTATTATATCGCAGATTCCAAAGGTATTCAAAGTTATTTTCTAAATAAGTACGAAATTACATCAGAATATATTGCCTATGGCGTGCAGCACAAACTAGAGTCAAACGATGGCTTATTCAAGAAACTTGATTTAGTATCGGGCACTTACAATATGTTAATCGCGCGCATGGAACCGGAAAACAATATCGAAACAATACTGGATGGTGTGGTGAAATCGAAAGTAAATCAAAGGTTTATTGTTGTAGGAAATGCGGACAATGCTTTTGGAAAAAAAATGCAAAGCAAATTTTCAGCGCAAAATAATATCCAATTTATTGGACCTGTTTACGATATGCCTTCTCTTAATTATTTACGATCGCAAGCCAATTTGTATTTTCACGGGCATAGTGTAGGTGGTACAAATCCCTCATTATTAGAAGCGATGGCATCAAAAGCCTGCATTTGCGCGCACGACAATCCTTTTAATCGATCGATACTGGGCGATGGCGGTTTGTATTTTAAGAATTCGGAAGATATTTGCAACTTGATTCAATCGGGAATTGCAGCGCATTGCCTCGATAAAAAAGAACAAAACTATACCAATGTTGTCACTAATTTTTCTTGGGATAAAATTAATGCCGCCTATGAAACGTTTTTAAAAGCATGTTTAAAAAGTTAAAAGCCTATACTGCTGAAGATATTCTTATCTTCCTTGTTTTGATTACATTGCCCTTACCCGAGCATTGGAATTCGAAAGCTTTATTGTTGCTATTGCTGCTTGTATTGCTGCGTTTTTACAATAAAGCCGAAATCAAATTCCCTCCTTTCGGCTGGTTGTATATCGCCCTTTTTATGCTTTCGAGTGTCTCCTTTTTTTGGTCTGTCGATCAGTCGGA
>JBFHQD010000102.1:0-10645 GCA_041592395.1 Bacteroidales bacterium
AACCCAATCCTGCCGCTACAAAACACAAAGAAACACCCACAATTGAATCGTATCCCATAGAAATAGCTAAAGGAATAAAGATGATAACGAAAGCAATGGTTTCTTCGCTCATCCCAAAAATCGCCCCAAAAACACTAAACATAATCATTATCAGGGTCATAATAATATTGTCGATACCCAAAAAACGAACAATTTTATAAACTTCCAGCTTCTTCGTAAATTTTAGGAACGACAGAATACCAACGTCGATAGATTTACTATCGTTCATAATCCAAAATGCACCTCCAATCATTAAAATAAAAACGATAATGCCGGATGTATTTACAAAACCATTAAACAGTGCGGAAAAGACTTGCCAAGTTTGTGGACTACTTTGCGTATAATGAAACGAATCGCTCACCACAACAGCACGTTCAACACCATTTACCACTTTTACTTCCCGATCAAATTCTCCGCCGGGAACAATCCAAGTCAATAGCGCTGAAAAAACAATGATTGCAAAAACAATAACAAAAGTATGAGGTATCTTTCTTTTTTTAAGCATACGCTGATCAATATTAAAAACGTTTTTTTTATCTCCTTTGCGAAGATAAACTAATCTCTCTTTTATGCCAATAGTGAATTTGAATCGAAATGGATTTATTCGTATCCGAGAACAAAAATCCTTCTATTAGAATTCAAAAGATGACTTTTTATTTTTCGACTACAATACGCTCAATATCAAGATGCTGATCCGATTTTAAAAGGATAAAATAGACACCCGATTGAAGATTTACGGGCTGCCATTCTATACTGTAATTTCCTTTTGCTTTGTGTCCTTCCTCAAGAGTTTCTATCACTTGTCCGGATAAAGTTAGTACCTGAAGCTGAATGCGCGTTGCTTTATGGAGCTTGAAATTGATCCTTGCCGAATGGCTTATTGGGTTAGGTGCTATTTTTTCAATGCTAAAAATAGAACTCCCTTCTCTGGTAAATACAGCATCAGTTAAAATTACCGGACTTCCGGCTTGCAACCATGCGGTGTAGATAAGTTCAGAAAGTGCATGCGAAGCCCCGCTAAACAATGGAATGGTAAAATCTTTTGTTTGTTCCCAAAGTGCCGTTTTATAAGCCGTTGAACTTGTAGAACTATTCACTGTTTTAGCAAAATCATCAGCAGCTAATACATCATCAACTAATCCATTACTCACATAAATATAATCGAAAATATACTGCCTTACGTCTTCTATTTCAGTAGCGGCTTGACCTTCATAATTAAATTCAGAAATATAGGCATTGATCATTGTTGATTCGTAACGCGAATGGATGCCATTGTTTCCGGTATACTGCCCATCATAATTTCTCGTCACGTGAAGCGGCATATGGCCATCAGCCACATAATGACCCAGATCGGCGGCAAAAAGTACCGCTTTATCCCAGTCGCGACGCTCAAAACAACTTTTTAGTGAATCAAAAGAAGCTAGTGTTGCCCAAGGTAAAGTTCCATTGTTATAAACAAAAGAAGAGCCATGAATAGCAATTGCAGAATCGAGCGTTTGAGCGATTCTGCCATCACTCAGAAACTCCGCATAATTATCAATATCGATATAGTGTTTTGGTCCTTCGTAAGGATCGTTCGACTTTCGATAATCCGCATCAGAAGCATGAGCGGCCAAAGTACTGAGCCAGCTATTAAACTGTGCCATTTCATCATTAAATGAAAGTCCCGCAGCCATATTTATTTTATAATGCCCGGTGCTCCCCCAACCAAGGAGGAAAAAAGACAAAACAAGAAAGACAATACCGGATAAAAGCTGTTTTTTCAATGGGTAAATTATAGGGTTTGAAGCCACAAATGTAAGGATATAAGCTCAATATTTATTGCTTTTTTAATCGCCCTTCACGAAAAATAAAGCCGGTAACGTTACCCTATTCGGCCGCTAAATTCCCAGACAAAAAAGCAAAAAATTACCAAAATATACAACACTGATAATCTGTAACTTACAAAGCACCAAAATTTCACAAGAGAAAATAAAAAAAGCTCTTCATCTTTTGACTAAAAGATGAAGAGAAATTCTTAAAAAGAACAAGAGAAAATTTTTCGTAGCTTATCTAAAATCCCTTTTGATTAAAAAACTACAATTATTTCATTTGATTTTTCAATGGAATCCATCCTGTTCGACTCAAAAAACTATTCCACATGGGCGTTGGAATTTTTAGTTCCGCTTGTTTGCTCAAATCCAATTCCGTTTCTATTTTATCAGAATTTCCTTGCTTTATCTTGAGTTGCCAATGCGGTTCAATCAATAACTCTCGACCAATAGCAAGCAATGAAATACCTATTTCCATGGCTTTCTCGGCCTGCTCGGGTGTTCTAATTCCTCCAACACCAACCAGCGGAATCTTATTTCCAAGTTTATTAAAAATCATTTGCGTTCGTGGTTCTTTGTCCTGGCTGTTGCGAATAGAAGCTCCCCAAAAATCTTGTGTAGAAATATGCAAGTAATCGAGTTTTTTATGTGCAAGCGCTTCAACTAATTCTAGCGTATCTTCAATACTTATTCCCGGAATTTCAACTTCTTCGGGAGAAATGCGGTAACCCGCTACGAAGGGGCGTGTTGCATGTTTTTCGATGCTTTCAGTAACAGCATCCGTCACCGCCAAAGGAAAAGCCATTCTTTTAGCCAAACTTCCTCCCCATTTATCAGTTCTGCGGTTGGAGTGCGGCGAAAAAAATTGTTGAATTAAATAGGTGTTAGCACCGTGTATTTCCACCCCATCAAAACCGGCTTCAATCGCTCTGCGACAAGCCTCGCCATAGGCTTTAATGGTTTCATCAATTTCTTTTGATGTCATTTCGCGAGGAATTTGCGCCCCTGGTCTCAACGAAGCTACAGCACTGGCACTCACACTTTGGCGGTCGGGCAATTCATCGATAGCACACATACGACCTCCATGATAAATCTGAAGTATCGCTTTTTCGCCATTTTCTTTCAAAGCCTCGGCTATCCGTCGCAAACTCGGAATCATTTCATCTGTATGCGCACCAATTTGGCCGTGAAATCCTTTTCCTTGAGGCATAATATAAGCACAAGCAGAAATAAGCAAGCCGGCACTTTGGTTGCGATGCCGATAATAAGCAATCTCATCATCAGAAACCGTTCCGTCTTCATTGCCCGAATAGGTGGTCATCGGTGCCAAAACAATACGGCTATTGACTTCAAGACCGGAAACAGGAAATACAAAAGAGGAAAGTATATTTTTAAAAGTCGTGTTCATAATTGTTCCATTTAATTTGGGGCAAAGTTAGCAATCGCTTGACTTTTCAAAGGCTTTTGGCATTTTTTTAACGCTATAAAATGCAAATGGATTTCCCTTAATTATTCTTGAAATGCTTTTGTATCAATACCAATAATTCTGCTTTATTAATGGGTTTTGCAATATATTCGTTGCAACCTGCGTCAATTGCTTTTTCTCTATCGCCAGTAAGTCCATAGGCTGTCTGTGCTACTATGATAACATCCTTATTAAATTGCCGGATGCGTCTTGTTGCTTCATATCCATCCAAGTCAGGCATCTTTATATCCATCAGTATTAAGTCGATATCAGGATTATTTCGACAAACTTCTATGGTTTCAAGCCCTTTCTTAGTGTTAAGAATCTCCCTACATAACTTTTTAACGAAGATAGTAATGAGCGAACTAGAAGTTTCATCGTCCTCGGCAATTAATATTTTAAGACCCGAAATTTCGGGGTCACTCCTATTGGCTAAGCTATTCGATTCCTCATTATATTGCCCTTCAATTTTTTCTTCATATTTAGCATTATAGGGCAAGGTGAAAAAAAACGTTGAGCCTTTTCCTTCTTCGCTTTCTAGCCAGATATTGCCCCCGAGCATTTCCACATAGGCTTTAGAAATCGACAATCCGAGACCAGCTCCTTGTCGAGCCATTTTATCGACAATATCAGCCTGTATAAAGCGCTCAAAAATGGCTTCCTTACGATCTTTAGAAACCCCAATCCCTGTATCTTTTACGTAAAACTCAAGGACGTCTCCCTTTTTATTATAACCAAATTCAATAGAGCCCTCGTTGGTATATTTAATGGCATTTTTAACGAGATTTGTTAGAATAGCAAAAACTTTTTCGCGGTCGGTTCTTATGATGGCTTCTTTTGAAGTTAGTGTGTTTCTATACAAAAGAGTCATCCCTTTTGCCTCAACTTCTGTCTTGAAAAAAGTATAAATGTATTCTATTTGCTCGTTAATATTTGATTCCGTTTTTTTAACTTCCATTAGGCCGGCTTCAATCTTCGAAATATCTACAATATCGTTGATGATACTTAGCATTCTATTGCCACTTTTTTCAATGATTTTGATATAGTTTAAATGCTCTTCACTGTTAACGTCGGTATTTTTAAGCAGATCTGCAAAACCCAGAATGCCATTCATGGGAGTCCTTATTTCATGACTCATGTTGGCAAGGAAGGCAGATTTCAAACGATCACTTTCCTCTGCTCTTTCTTTGGCATGTACAAGTTCTTGTTTTTGTGTTACATAAATTTTAAATAAATTTCCAATTTGACCATATTCGGCAGGTGCTTGTTTCAATTGTTCGATAGACTCTTGATTATCGGTCTCTAGTATTTCGGTTACCAATTTCAATGGCCTATAAATCAACTTACGTGAGAGGAAATAAAACAGAATTAACATAAGCATTACAGCCGCTATAATGGTGAATAGCGTGTATTGCCCAGCTTTAAAATCAAGATGCAGTGTTCTCATTGAAACAAGCTGAGCTATCGGTGTTCCGCCCCAGCTTGGCAGCATTATTTTTGCCTGTATTTCAGATGGCTTCCCTTTGATAATGGAATCTGTTAATGAAGTTATTTCCACTTTTGACCCAAGAATAGATCCAAAGTTAGTAATGAATTCCTGATCCCATTTTTTTATCAAAACCAGATATCCAAACGCTTGCGTTTCTTTGATATCTATGTCGTCTATAGGATGAATACTACCCGCGCAAACTTCCAACAATCCTTCTTGAGTATAAAGGAAAAAATGTTCTACTCTTTTTTCTTTTAACTCTTCCAATAAGCCTTCCGGAATATTTATCTCGGAATTTATTTTATTGTTTGACTCATGCCTGACCGTTTCAAAATTAGAATTGCTGATTGTGTAGTAATCAAAAGATGAAGTTGTTCCCAGAGTTATGTTTGTTGTAAACCAGCTTGTATCATTATTTTCGATGGCAAATACCAAATCATCCCAATAGGTATAGTCATTCAAGGTATTCATCAATGATTCTGTATTTAACTCCAGAAGCAATTGGACCATATTGGTAAACTGCGATTGTGAATCGTTTATGATTTGCTTTTCAAGCGTGTATTTATAATAGTCCAGAATTAGAAATAAAAGAAGGAATAGAATTGCAGCTGCAATTATAAATGCCCTTATTTTGCTGTATATCGTTTTTAGCCTTATCATAACTAAAGAGTTAAAAGGGTTATTCCAGCAATAAGATATACTTGATCATTATTGGGATTAAAAATAAGACTTAAGGTCACCGGAAGAACCCCGTTTTTTGTTATTTTAAATGATTTTTCAACTAAAACCCCAACATTAACTAAACCCGCATTTGGGGCATAATACTCCCCTTTTGCTTGAACTCCAGCAAAAACCTGCGTGTCGAATGATCCAAATGAACGGAAGTATTGAAGTTCAAAATACAAACTCTTTGTTGGATCGGCTCCGTAAAAAAAATAACTGCCCAAGAAATTAAATGGCAGTTTTTCTCCCCCAGAAAGTAAAACCTGAGCTTCTAGCAAATGCGCGGTTGTTTGCTCAGAATAATCAAAATAATTATTGGGTGATTCATCAGAAATATTCCAGTAATCCCACACGCTAAAAGTAGCCCTTCCAACCGTTTTCTCAAGATAGAAATCGACCTCATTCTCTCCAGAACCAGCTATTCGGCCGGCTCCCCAAAATCCCAAGGTAAAATTCTTCCAAGTGGCCGATAATCCGGGCTGTATACTGGGCGCGTGTCCATAGTCTTGTCCACGCCAGATATACTGACTCATCAGATCGACATTGGCCGAGATGCTAAGCGATGGAATCGTATCCGATTGAGCGAATACAGAAGAACTCCCTATGAATAATAAACAAGAGAAATAAAACTGAAATGCAATTCTTCTGTTTTGCATGTTCTGGAAGTTTAGTTATACGTTGGTTTGTTTTTGGTTTACTTATTCCAAAGTTACTTATTTTATTGATTCAAATGATGTTCTATTAATACTTTTAAAAGGGCTTTTAAGGATTAGCTAAGCGCAGTAGGAATGTGGGGAAATAACGGAACGAAATTGGTTATAAATAAACCCTAATTACACTAACAACTGCTTGATTTATATTTTAATCTTTAAGCCTGCCCTATTTGACCTGGGGTCTAAAATTTCATATCTTCGTTAAAAACTAAAGAAAGTGAAACCAAAAAACAAAAAGGCAATTAAAAAACAAAAGGTTATAAAACCATACCCGATTTCAAATTGCCCCCCAATGCTTTTGAAACCAAATCCAGTAAAATACGGATGCAAGGAATACTTTTATGACGACCACATAAATTGCATATATCTTAATGACCCCCGTTAATAAATTCGATTTTTTGCTAGATTCTGACTTAGGGAATTTACTCAAGAAAAATATTGACACTTTCCTAGAATAAAAAACGTGCATAATCAATTGAGATACTCATATCAATCCTAAATTTATGATTATCTTGTAAAAAATTAGTTGCAATGAAATACTTAAATCGTTTCCACCAAGAGAGCGCAGAGCGCAAATTGGCGAAAATAGCCAAGATAAGGCCTATTCCGGCCAAGGAAGCATCAAAACAAGTATTCGAGATGCACAATCAAATGGCCAAGACTTATCCTAATCAGAGAAACAAGTAAATGCAGAAAAAAAACAGTAATGAGGAAATCACAGGAATCCCTACGGGAGAAACTTAGCGACCTCCTTTTATTTTTTTTAAAACAAAAAAGGGAACCATTGCTGATTCCCTTTTTGTCGGGGTGGCAGGATTCGAACCTGCGACCTCCTGCTCCCAAAGCAGGCGCGATAACCGAGCTACGCTACACCCCGAGATGTCAAGAACAATGCCATTTAAAAATGGCGGAGAAAGGGGGATTCGAACCCCCGGTACGTTTTCACGTACGCATGTTTAGCAAACATGTGGTTTCAGCCACTCACCCATCTCTCCAGAGGTTTCAATGAACCGTACAATGCTCTTTGCATTTGCGATTGCAAAAATAGAGATAATTTTCAATCACACAAGCAAATTGATTAATAAATTTTATTTATTCTAAAAGAAACTGAATATTATCTGAACTACTGTATTCTTTGGTTTCTAATCCTTGCTTAAACACGCGTAAATTGCGACTTCCAACGTGTTTTATTTTATTTCCTTGAATGCGGAATAAACAAGCTTCGCGTAATCCGGCAACATATTTATCGGGGTTTACAACCAGAAATTCTTCAATCCGTTGCTCGCGTGTTTCACCACCGTGTCCTTCCGGATTGGCATCCAAATAATGGGGGTTTATTTGAAACGGAATCACATTTAAACATGTAAAGCTTTCGGGCTCGATAATCGGCATATCGTTGGTGGTTCTGAGTGTTGGACAGGCGACATTCGATCCTGCACTCCAGCCCATATAGGGCAAACCCTCAAGCACACGCTTCCGAATAGCATCCATTACCTTCATTTTGTGCATCATATACACCAAATGAAAGGTATTTCCTCCACCCACAGCAATAGCTTCGGCTTCCTGAACAGCTTTAATCGCATCTTTTTCGCGATGTATGGAATATAAATCGTAGCCCAACTCCGAAAAAACGGATTTTACTTTTTGTTCGTAGGCATCGAAACTGGCCATTAAGCCTTGATCGGAAAGGTTAACGCCGGCATAAGGGATAAATAATACCCGTTTGGCCGAGGTTTCCTGTAAAAAGGATTTGATATATTCGCGAGGCCAACCCAAATAAGGCTCCCCAAAATTGGTAGAATTACTGATTAATAATAGATTTCTTTTCATTATTCGAACGTTTATTTAGGATTCTAATATTGGATATAAAAGTACGGTTTTTGAATGAATTTAATCTTAAAAAATGAGAAATTGAATTTATTGGAATTAATCATAATCCGTATGATTGCACAGGAAAACCCTATTAATATACCTCGAGAGATAGCATTAGCCAAATAAAGAACTGAAAAAATGGAGAATAGATTAAAGAAAATAGTGTGGGTTTTACAAAACCATATCGTCGAAACGCAAAATGGTATTTTTCCCTTTCGCATTGAAATACTGCTTAAGGTGACTTTCCGGGCCATTATAGGTTGCCATTACAAAATCGCCACCCCAAGCCCCAAGCGATTTAATTTCGCCCTGAAAATCGGAAAAGAATTGATTTTTGATGCGATCGATGCCTAAAACTTTGGATAAAATCTGCTCGTGCTCAAGCAGCGCTTTTTCAAAATCAATTAAGTTTTTAGCTCCGGCAATAATTTTACTCAGGCTGGAAACTTCGCTGACATCCTGCTGATTTGCTCTTACTTTCTTTTTATAAGACTTAACGCTTTCTTCCGAGTTCTTTTTGCTGTTGAGATGCACAAAATACAATTGATCTTTAAACTCTGGACTAAAATTAAAGGAAGAAATTTCGGGCTTTCCATTTACCAATTGATAAAAAATGGGTTTGTCAGAACGGGCTGCTGCCACATCAAAACCAGAGCCATTGCTGGTTTGTTTTGACAAGCTAAAAGGATCAACATCAAGCCAATAGCCAATATTAGAAAGTAAAGTAGAACTACTGCCCAATCCCCAGTTACGTTCAAAATCGAGGTTAGTCCTAATTAGAATTCCTTTTTGATTATCTACAGAAATATTGCCCAACTCAAAAGCTTTTTTGAGGATTTTCTTTAGATGCAAAGCCAATTTTTGATCGTTGGTATGAATAATATTAAATAAACGCGAACCAAAACTCACATGAAGCCATCCTTTGTTTAAAACATAAGCTTCCCAACGAATGCCTGAAAAATTATCGTGTAAACTAACATCCAAACGCTGTCCAAATTTTGTTGGAACTGCCATAGCCAAAGCGCCGTCTAATACCAGGTATTCTCCTGAAATTAATAATTTCCCGTTTGAATGAAAGGCGGATATATTCACTTCAATCTATTTTCTGACCGTTTTCAAAAAAGCTTCAACCGAATTAAAAGACACTTTTTCTGTTTTAAAATGTTCAATAGCAGCTTCTTTCTCTTGATCTGTCGCTGCAAAGGTATTCAATATATTTAATAAATGCATCTTCATGTGTCCTTTTTGTATCCCTTTTGTTGTTAACGAACGTAAGGCACCGAAATTATTAGCCAAACCGGCTACAGCCGATATTTGCATCAGATCTTCTGCCGAAGGATCGCCAAGCAACTCGAGGGTAAATTTAGCCAGTGGATGCAAACTTGTTAATCCTCCAACGGTACCTAAAGCTATAGGAAGCAATAAAGAATACCTAAAAAGGCCATTTTCGAGTTTTAGTTGTGTTAAACTCCGGTATTGGCCATCGCGTGCAGCAAAAGTATGACCACAAGCTTCCACTGCCCTAAAGTCGTTTCCGGTAGCCAAAACAACAGAATCGATCCCATTAAAAATTCCTTTATTGTGGGTGGTTGCCCGATGCGGATCGACTGTAGCAATTTGCACTGCTTTTTCAAACTTCCAAACAAATTCTTCAGCCGTCATATCCGGATCCATTGCACTAAATTCTTCCACAGGACATTCTACCCAAGCCTCAACCAAACATTCGGGAGTATAGTTAGAAAGGATAGACATGATGACGTTTACTTCCTTTTCTTGGATGGCCTTATTTTTAGCCACAAAATCTTTTAATATCGAAGCAAATTCTTCTAAGCAAGAGTTTATAAAATTAGCGCCCATCGCATCGCGCGTATCAAAACTCGCTTTAATTTGATAATAATCAGGAATCTGGCTACGCATATCAACCAATTCTATATCGGTAATTCCGCCACCACGTTCACGCATTTTCTTCGTAATCTCACTAGTCCCAGTAATTAAAAGTTCTTTCAAATCCGCAAACTGAGCAAGCAACTCTTCTTTGATACCCTTCCAAATAAAATGAACCTGACCTATCTTTTTTGTTGAAACAATGCGCGTATGAAATCCGCCGCGCGTCGACCAGAACTTAGCACTATTCGAAGCGGCTGCTACAACCGAACTTTCTTCAATAACCATGGGGATGAGGTAATTTTTACCATTAATCATCACATTTGGAGCAATCCCATAAGGAAAATGAAAATTGGATATCGTGTTTTCGCTAAATTCGTCAAACAAATCCTGTTGTTCGCTATTCGAAAAGCCAAAAGAATTTAAAAATTCTGCAGTTTCCTGAGGGTTATTAAAATATTGAGCAACTTCCTTAATCTTATCTATTTTAGAGAGTTTAGAAAAACCCTTTATACTCTTTTTTTCTTGCATTATTCTCGAATCGTTAAATAGGAATCAGCAAATAATAAACCTGCTTTCAGGTTTAAAACATACTGATAAAGTTGTTGATAATCGCCCTGGGCATAGTGTAAAAAAGCGGACGCTTGTC
>JBFHQD010000103.1:0-10563 GCA_041592395.1 Bacteroidales bacterium
AATTAAAGTAATAATTTAATAATAATTTCAAATCCGATATGAATTTTACTTCATTTAATAAAATTATATAAAATACAGTCAATAAATTACTTATGTAATAATAGTAAATTTATACTTTAGATAACTATCCAATTTCATGTAATTCACAAATGTAAACCTATTGAGTTGTTGATTTTGTATCCCTTTTTTGTTTACTTTTGTAAATTACAATTTAATGTTTACAATTATAAATGATGATAAAACGGATTAAAAGTCTAATTTCAGTAAAAAATTTGACGGCCTCTCAGTTTGCAGATATCTTGGGTGTTCAGCGATCGAATATTTCGCATATCCTATCCGGTAGAAATAAACCCAGTCTGGATTTTATCTTAAAGATTCTCGAAAGTTTTCCGAATGTTTCTGTTGAATGGCTTCTTAATGGCAAGGGAGAAATGTTTAAAGGTCTAGAAAAACCAGTAATCAATTCACAATTGGAAATTCTTACCGCTAATGAGGAGGAAAATACAGAAAAAGATGTGCTAAAAGAGGAAGTTAAAGCCACTGAAAATGATGGAGATAGTGGTGATTTTAGTGATCCGAAAGAGCCGGTTACAGTTGAAACAAAAGCACAAGCAAAAACGGTGCAAGAAATTGATTCGGAACCTTTAGATTCAAAAGAAATTGAACAAATTATGGTGTTTTATAAAAATGGTAGTTTCAAAGCTTACCGGCCTCAAAAATAAAATGGCCATTAAAACGGAGGAAAGCCTCATTTTAAATGGCCATAAAGTATCGTAATTGGTAAATTTAGAATCTTTCGGTTTGAGAAAAGAAGAATGAAGCTTCAATAGCCGCGTTTTCGTCGCTATCTGAGCCATGAACAGCATTTTCACCAATATTGGTTCCGCATTCCTTACGAATAGTGCCTTCTGCCGCTTCTGCCGGATTTGTAGCGCCAATTAATTCGCGATAAGCTTCTACAGCATTCTCTTTTTCAAGAATGGCAGCGACAATCGGTCCTGACGACATAAATTCAACCAACTCTTCATAAAAGGGACGTCCGGCGTGAACTTCGTAAAATTTCATCGCTTTTTCTTTCGATAATTTGGTTACTTTCATTGCAACTACACGAAATCCGGCTTCTGTAATTTTGTATAATATTTTACCGGTGCAATTGTTTTTAAAAGCAGTAGGTTTGATCATTGTTAAAGTAATGTTTGCACTCATTGTCTTAAATTTTGTTAATTAATGCCGTAAAAGTAAGCAATATCCTGCATTAGGGCTTACTTATTGTTTCAAAAAGTTTACTTTTGTTTTTCATATTTTCTAATTAATATAGTACTTAATCACTTGGAATACAACGAATATAAAAATATAGAAGCAGCTCTTGTAGAACCTAAGAAAATTGTTTTATCAGCCCATGCTAACCCTGATGGCGATACCATTGGATCTTGTATAGGTTTATATCATTACTTCATTCAATTTGGTCACCAAGTCGTAATTATTAGTCCTAACGAGGCTCCGGGCTTTTTACAATGGTTGCCAAATTACGATAAAGTGCTTGTTTTTGATAAGGAACCGAAAAGAGTAAAAGAAGAGATCAAAGGAGCAGATATTATTTTTGCGGTTGATTATAATGCGTTTCACAGAACAGGCGAGGGTTTATCAACGCTTTTGAGTGAAGCAAATGCCGTTAAATTTTTAATCGATCATCATCCAAATCCTGATGACTTTTTTGATGCTAAAATATCCATCACTTCTGCAAGTTCTACTGCCGAATTGGTTTTTGGATTTATCGAAAACAGCAATCAACTAATTAAAATAAATAGCGATGTGGCTTCCGGATTGTATGTTGGACTGCTTACCGATACGGGCTCCTTTAGTTTTTCGTTAAATAGCGATAAGCCATATAAAATGGCCGCTTTTTTGTATAATACAGGTATTGATATTCAGGTGATTAATCAAAGAATTTACAGTGCTTTTACGGAAAACAGACTGCGATTGACCGGTTTTGCTATTAGCGAAAAATTGGTTGTTAATAAGGATTTGCGTTATGCCTATATCGCTTTAACCAAGGATGAACTGGATCGTTTTAATCACCAAAATGGGGATACAGAAGGCTTGGTTAATTATGCTTTAGGCATTGAAGATATTGTTGTCGCTGTGCTTATGACCGAAAAAGAAGGGAAAATTCGACTTTCTTTTCGATCTAAGGGAAACTTTGAAGTGAATAGCATAGCAAATACGTATTTCGAAGGCGGTGGACATCGAAATGCCGCCGGTGGAAATAGTTACGTTTCTATGAATGAAACCGTTGAAAAATTAAAGGGCGTTTTAGCGCAATATAAGAATGAAATTCATGCCGTACAGCTATAATAAACCTTGCCTTGATGCAATAAAGAAAGAAATACAGGATCAGTATTTTTTTTTAAAAGGAGATGATAAATCCCAATTTATTTTACCTTCGCATCTTGCTTTTGTTTTACAGACTTAAGACTATTGATTCTTGAAAGGAATAGAATATATAAATGTAATTAATTGTATTTGAATAAGATGAAAATAATTGACTGGAAAAGATGGCAGATACTTCTAATCAGTGTAGCTTTTGGAGTTACTTTGGTTTCTTCGTGTAGCTTTTTAGGTGATTATCCCGGCTTTAAAAAGGATGATTCCGGATTGCTCTATAAATTCCACGAAAAAACGGAGAATAGAAAAGCCGAAGTTGGTGATTTTATTACAATTGAGATGAAGTACAAGACAAATGAAGACTCTTTACTTTTTGACGGTACAGGAAAAACAATTCCTTTAGAGTTGGTAAAACCGGTATTCGCCGGAGATATCAATCAAGCTTTAGCGATGATGCGTCAAGGCGATAGCGCAACTTTTGTTATTCGCGCCGACTCTTTTTTGTTGAAAAATGCACGTATGACACGTTTGCCTGATTTTATTGATGAGGACAGTCGAATCATTTTTGATATTCGCATGAAAAATGTGCAATCTATCAAAGATATTGAATTGGAAAAAGAACGAAGCAGACAAGCGGGCCTTAAAAAAGAAGATGAGGCTATTAATGCGTATATTCTTGAAAATAATATAGCTGTTAATCCTGAACCCAGTGGACTTTATTTTGTCCCTATACGGAAAGGAAATGGCCCTCAGGCTAAAATAGGAGATCATGTTACTGTTCATTATTATGGAAAATTTTTGGATGGTACTATTTTCGATTCTTCTTACGAGCGTAACCGACCTATCGATTTTGAATTGGGTAGAGGTCAGGTAATTACGGGTTGGGACGAAGGAATTGCAAAAATGCGAAAAGGAGGGAAGGCTTTGTTGCTTATTCCATCCGATTTAGGTTATGGTACAGGTCGGGGGCAAATCCC
This sequence comes from Bacteroidales bacterium, assembly GCA_041592395.1. GTDB lineage: Bacteria > Bacteroidota > Bacteroidia > Bacteroidales > UBA12170 > UBA12170. The sequence goes on from JBFHQD010000103.1 coordinate 3,363, forward strand.
ACCTTATACACCATTAGTATTTGAAGTAGAATTAATTGATGTGAAATAAAATATAAAAACAAACAAAATGAACTGGAAATTTTTAAAAACAAGTGGATTCTTCCTCTTTCTTGTCACTTTTTTTGTGGGTTGTAACAATCCGCATCCTGGCTTTGAAAAAACAAAAAGTGGAATTTATTATCAAGTAATCAGCCAGGTGGATTCATTAAAAGATATGAAAGCCGATAGTGGTCAATTTTATGTGATGGAAATGAATTATGGTACGGCAGATTCTCTTTTATTCAAAAGTGAGTTTTTACCAGATCAAATTGTAAAAATGCCTTTCCGCGAAAAAGAATTTGATGGCGATGTTTGGGAAGCACTTTCCTTATTTAGCAATGGCGATAGTGCCAATTTTATTATTCGTGCCGATTCGTTTTTCTTAAAAACAACACGCGCTCCTGAAGTTCCTGAGCTATTTTTAAAAGATAATGAAGTTCATTTCTTTATTAAGATTAAAAATATTCAAACAAAAGAAGAAATTGAAGCTGAACACGCTGCTTATGTTAATGCGCGTAAATTTGCCGAACAAATCGAGATCGAAAAGTTTAAAGCCGATAATAATTGGGATGTTAAACCATTGGAAAGCGGATTGTATTTTAACAAAATTAAAAGCACCAATGGCCGTAAAGTGAAAGATGGTATGTATCTTACTTTTGATTTTGTGATCAGTTTGTTGGATGGCAATACCATTTATTCGTCGATTGATGCAAATCATCCGGGCAGTTTTGAATACGGTAAACGTTTTGATACTGAGGGCTTAATGCAAGGTTTAGGTATGATGCGTCAAGGCGAAGAAGTTGAATTGCTTATTCCTTCTGCTTTGGCATTTAAAGATGGGGGTCGTCCGGGTATGATCGAACCTTATACTCCTCTTCATTATTTTGTACGATTAACAAGCGTTAAAACGAAAGCCGAACACGAAGCCGAACTTGAGGCCAAGAAAAAAAATGAAGAAGCTCAAAAAATGGCATTAAAAATGCAAGAAGCATCTACCTTGGCGAAATATATTGCTGATAATGAGATTACGGTAGAACCTACGGCAAGCGGATTGTATTTTATCTCTACTCTAGAAGGTGAAGGCGAACAAGCAAAAGCAGGTGATAAAGTAAAAGTACATTATACAGGCACTTTACTGGATGGAACAAAATTCGATTCTTCACTAGATCGTAATCAGCCGTTTGAATTTGTTCTTGGTCAAGGACAAGTGATTAAAGGTTGGGACGAAGGTATTGCTATGCTTAAAGTAGGAGGTAAAGCTACGCTGATTATTCCTTCAAATTTGGCTTATGGCGAACGTCAAGCAGGCGAGATTATTAAACCTTATTCTCCTCTAAAATTTGAAGTAGAATTGATAGAGATTGTAAAATAATTGCATTTGAATGCAGTTTTAAAGCACGCTTCCGACAGAGGCGTGCTTTTTTTTTGAATCGAAACCGACACTTTTTTCTAAATTTGTATCAAACACAGCAAGTAAATCAAAAAAATAATAGAACAAGTTGTTTTGTCACTATTATAGAGCGATTTCAGATTGAAATAAATACGGGCAAACGATGAACCTAAGCGAAAATCAGAAAAAACAATTATTAGAAAAGCTATTGAGTTTTATTTCTGACCATAAAAATCAATTGTTTGATCAAATAATACAAAATAGAACCCGGTTTCTAACGGTTGTTTTAGAAGATATTTATCAACCTCAAAATGCGAGTGCCGTATTGCGCACAGCGGATTGTTTTGGTATTCAAGATGTGCATATTATCGAAAACCGAAACGAGTATATGATCAATCCTGAAGTGGCCTTAGGAGCTTCAAAATGGCTAAGCCTTCATCGATACAATCAAAAGGAAAACAATACATTAGAGGCCATAAATAATCTGAAAAAGAAGGGTTACCGAATAGTGGCTACTATGCCGCATCGCAATGATGTGATGCTGCCGGATATGGATTTGAATCAGAAATCCGCCCTTTTTTTCGGTAACGAATTAAACGGATTGTCGGATTTGGTTCAGACGCATGCCGATCTCTTTGTAAAAATTCCGATGTATGGCTTTACCGAAAGTTATAATATTAGCGTTTCAGCTGCATTATGCCTCCAGCAATTAACCGGTAAAATGCGCTCAACTCATATCGACTGGAAATTAAACGAATCGGAATTGCTGGATGTAAAACTGGAATGGGCAAAATCGGTTGTTAAAGAGGCTGAAAATGTTGAGAAACATTTATTTAGTAAATAGTTTGTCCAATTGATATAGTTTACTTTAAACCGGAACGTTAATCGGTTATTTCAAAACCTGTATCGGGATTCTGGTCGTTTTCTGTTTAAGCGCAATTCTAATCCTATTTTCAATATTTGAACTCAATGCACTTGTTTTGGTATCCCCTTTTTATAATAATTTGTTAAAAAAATGCTTTAATTTATTAATTCAATTTAGAAATAGTCTAAATTAAAATAATATCGTACATTGTTCTTCAATTAGCTAATTAACAAATAATTGTGAATATAAAATATATACTTTGCGGTGTTTATGACCACCAAAAGAAATAAAAACGAGCAAAATTTACCAATTATTGAATACCATGAAAATGCAACAGGCATATTGCTATAGAGCTTTACAAGAACTTCCTTTATTCTTCAATTGCCTTTTAAATCTTTCAGATAACATTTTGGAAAAGCAATTCCAACCATTATTGATCATCAAGCCTTGGGAGCAAGGAATAGGATTAGGCATTTCATTGAGTTATGATAGAGTCAAAACACCAGGGGCAAAAGCAACAGTAGAGTATAATCAAATGAAGGAAATAGTATTTCCCATTAATTTTCCGATAAATAATTAAGAAAATGGCAAGCAAGAAGCAAGATTTACTGACAAAAACATATAACGAATTTTACAACATAGTGTTATATAATGCTGGCTTAGAACGACTTGCCGCTATCGTTGCCGAAGATGTGATGGGCTATGGTACTACAATCGATGAAAAAATCGTTGATTTGAAAGGATTACAGGAGCTTGTTATTCAGCAAAGTATACAAGGAAAAGACATTAAAATGGATTTCGATATCACTCCAGTTTATCGTCAAACGACGAGTAATGGTGACCTAGCCATTTATGTTGATGAAGTTAAAATCAATATGCAATTAAGTGATGGGGTTAATGAATTTTCAGTTCGTATAAGTACAATACTTGAATTTAAGAATGGTATCTGGAAAGTCATTCATTGGCATGGATCAAAGCCGGTAGAAATTGAAGGAGATACTTGGCATAAAGAAGAATGGAAACAAAAGAATGAAGCGCTTCAAAAGCTAGTGGATGAAAAAACGGCCGAGCTCGTTAAGCAAAATCGCGAACTGGAAATTGAAGCTTCGCTCGAACGTGTTCGAACAGTGGCAATGAGCATGAGAAAATCAAGCGATATGCTGGATGTTTGCCGCATAATTTCCGATCAATTGCAAATGTTAGGAGTAAAGGACATCAGAAATATTCAGACAGCCATTATCAACGAGCAAAAAGGCACTTACCTCAATTATCAATATTTTACAGCCTATTCAAAAAGTGTAGTTGAGGAAACAGAATACAATAAAAACCCTTTGGTAAACAAAATGGTTAATGAACTGAAAAGTTCTGCTGATGCCTATTTTACGGGATACCTTACAGGTGAAGAATTAGAAGTATTTCGGGAATACCGGAAGCTCGATAATCAATTTCCTGATCCTTTATTAGATGAGGCAACAAATGCTCAGTATAATTTCTATTCCATTGGTTTGGGAGGATTAGGATTAACCACTTACAAGCCTTTACCCGAAGCCGGACTCGAGATATTTAAGCGTTATCATAATGTATTCAAATTGGCCTACCGGAGGTTTATTGATATTCAGCAAGCCGAAGCCCAAGCGAGAGAAGCTCAAATCGAAGCGGCTTTGGAAAGAGTTCGCTCGAGAAGTATGGCCATGTATAAAAGTGATGAATTGAGGGATACGGCACTGTTGCTATTCCAGCAAGTAGAAGCTCTAGGTGTAGCTGTTTTTGGTTGCGGTTTTAATATCTGGGATGATGACCGAAAAGCGGCCACAGCTTGGATGGCAGGAAAAGATCGCCTTCAGCCTCCTTTTAAAACATCAAGTTCAGAAGATATTTTTCTACGTATATACGAGGCTGCACAAAGGGGTGATTCATTATTTGTTGAAGAACAAGCCGGGGATGAATTGGATACTCACTATAAATACATGGCTTCCATTCCAATTTTTAATGAAATAATGGTAGAAATGGCTAAGACAGGACTTTCGGTCCCCACATTTCAAATTATGCATTGTGCCTATTTTTCTCACGGTTACTTAATGTTTATTTCGTTTCACCCTGTTCCCTATGCACATGATATATTTAGACGTTTCGCTAAAGTATTTGAACAAACGTATATCCGTTTCCTTGATCTCAAAAAAGCTGAAGCTCAGGCAAGGGAAGCACAAATAGAACTTGCCCTTGAACGCATCCGTGCACAGGCCATGGCTATGAAAGAATCATCCGACTTACTTGATATTGTAGTTAATATGAGATCGGAGTTCATCGCTTTGGGTCATGAAGCACATTATTTTTGGCATATGCGATGGTTGCCGGAAAAATACGAAAAGGCGATGACATCAGGGGATGGTGCACGTATTGGAATGATAATGACATTGCCCAGACATATACATGGCGATATTGAGCTTATAGACGAATGGGAAAAAGGCGAAAAAGCTTCATTAATTTTTCCTATGGATGTTGAGACTGCAGTGAACTATGTTGATAAAATGATCACCTTGGGTGATTTTGAGCTAGTAGATCCCCATGCACCCACTCTCGATGACATACGACATATTGGTGGACTTACTTTCATTATGGCACGAACTACGCATGGAGAAATTGGTTATAGTTTACCAGGCAATGTCCCCGATCCACCTATGGATGGACTCGAAACCTTGACACGATTTGCTGGAGCTTTTGATCTCGCTTATAAAAGATTTGAAGACTTAAAGGAGTCTGAAGCACATGCTGCCCAAGCCAAAGAAGATTTAATAAAATTACAGCTAGAAAAGAAACGAGCTGAAGAAGCTTTGAATGAATTGCAACATACACAAAAACAATTGATTCACGCCGAAAAAATGGCATCCCTTGGTGAGCTCACTGCCGGCATTGCCCACGAAATTCAAAATCCTTTAAACTTTGTTAATAATTTTTCGGAAGTAAGTGTTGATTTGGTGACTGAGATGAATGAAGAAATGGAGTCTGGAAATACGAAAGAAGTGAAAGTGATTTCCAATGATCTAAAACAAAATCTTGAAAAGATTAATCACCATGGCAAGCGGGCAAGCTTTATAATAAAAGGAATGCTGGAACATTCTCGTACAAGTACCGGCGAAAAAACGCTTACTGACATCAATGTTTTGGCAGAAGAATTTCTTAAATTATCCTACCATGGATTGCGTGCAAAAGACAAATCCTTCAATGCTGAAATGAAAACAGATTTCGATCAGGATTTAAACTTGGTAAAAGTTGTAGCACAAGATATAGGCAGGGTAATTCTTAACCTTATCAATAATGCATTTCACGCAGTTGCAGAAAGAGCCAAGCAAGGTGGGAGTGATTTCAAACCACTTGTTTCAGTTTCAACATGTAAAGAACATAATCAGGTTATTATAAAAGTAAAAGATAATGGTAACGGAATTCCAGAAGGCATTCGGGAAAAAATTTTCCAGCCCTTCTTTACAACAAAACCAACCGGACAGGGTACTGGGCTGGGTTTATCATTAAGCTATGATATTATTAAGGCACATGGTGGGACTATTTCCATTGAATCGAAAGAAAATTCGGGAAGTGAATTCATAATTCTTCTACCAATTAAAATCTAAATAAAATGATGCGATATATTTTTTTACTCGTTTTTATTGCTTCAAATGTTCAACTTATGGGGCAAACAGGCAATACTAATTTAATTCGCCAAATAGACAGCCTTAAACGGGAACTTGTGAAGCCACAACCTGACTCAACCAAAGCTGATATAATGAGGCGCATCACAATGGATTATATTCACATTAGCCCTGATTCGTCGAAATACTATGGTGAAAACGCAAAAATATTATTTGAAAAGACAAAGAACTTTCGCCAACAAGTATTTATAACTGGTTTCCTAATGGAATCCTATATAAAACTTGGAAATTTGCCAAAGGCTTTAGAGTTAGGCTTAAATATTCTTCCCCAAATTGAAGATCGTGGTGTTTATAAATCCGGTGTAAGTCCCATTTATGACAACCTTGGATTAATCTATCATTATCTGGGCGATAATAAAAAATCCCTTCAGTATTATCGAAAAATGCTTATCAGGGACGATGTAGATATTAGAGGGGTAGCTTTCGGATACTATGGTATAGCAGTGGTTTATGAAAGCATCAACAAATTGGATTCTGCATTGATTAGTCTAGAGAAATCCCGCGAGGCTTTTTACATGGGTAACCATTCAACTAATTCTGATGATATTAATTGGGGCAAGCCATATCAGTATGAAGTCTATCCGGCCTGGTATAACTTGAGAGCTAAGATCTATCTAAAACAAAATAAGCCCGAGTTGGCACTGGCAGATTTGCGGGAAACTTTGAATACCACTCTTAACAGTAAGGAAGTTTTTCATACCTCCAACACATACAATGATATTTCTGCTCTCTATAAAACATTAAATAAATCCGATTCCAGTATTTATTATGCCGAAAAGGGAATCAAGGAAGCAAATAAAATTTCATATATCTCAGGTATTTTAGATGGTAGCAAGATTTTAGCTGAATATTATGAATCCATCGACCCGCAAAAAGCCTTGAAATATTTTAAACTGACTTCTGAAACAGAAAAAAAATTATATGGTGCCGGAAATATGCAAGTAATGAAGGACATGATTGCGCAAAGTGATAAAAATCAAGTGAAAATAGAAGCAGCAAAAGACAAATACCAAACTCGCTTAAGAATGAATGCCATTTTGGGCATTGCTTTCACATTATGAGTTATTGTAATTTTCCTTTTCATAATCAGCAGGCGAAAACAAAAGGCAAAACAAAAAATTGAATCGGCTTTCAATCAATTAAAATCCGCCCAATCCCAACTAATCCAATCTGAAAAAATGGCATCCCTTGGTGAGCTCACTG
>JBFHQD010000104.1:0-10470 GCA_041592395.1 Bacteroidales bacterium
CAGTAATTTTAATCTTCCGTTTATTCATCAGCGCAAAAGTACAAGAAGTTTTTTTGTATCTTTATAAAAATTAAATGCCTTATGTTGACGCAATTACACCAAAACAAAATTTTATTTTTGGATATTGAAACAGTCGCACAATATCCACAATACGAAGAAATCCCCGAACGCTTGCGCTTATTATGGGATAAAAAAGCAGCACTTTTATCAAAAGGTGAAGAAGCCGATGCCGAACAGCTCTACGAACGCGCAGGAATTTATGCGGAATTTGGAAAAATCGTATGCATTTCCATCGGTTACTATGAAAAGAAACTTCAGAAATTTAGGATAAAATCCTATTTTAGTCACAACGAACAGAAACTCTTGCTTGCTTTTGCCAATTTATTAAATAAACATTTCAACACAGCCAGTGATTTAATGTGTGCACATAATGGCAAAGAATTTGATTTTCCGTATATCGCTCGCCGATTGTTGATCAATCACATTAGATTGCCTAAAATGCTTGATATCGCAGGTAAAAAACCATGGGAAATTCAGCATCTGGATACCATGGAATTATGGAAATTCGGCGATTACAAGCATTATACTTCACTCGATTTATTGACGGCCATTTTTGATATTCCATCCCCGAAATCCGATATTGACGGGAGTCAGGTAAACAAAGTGTATTGGGAAAATAGTGATATTAAGCGCATTGCAGAATATTGCCAAAACGATGTACTTGCTTTAGCTCAGCTATTTAATGCTTACCAGGGGAAAGCGCTTTGGAAAGAAAATGAGCTTGAGTTTAGTGAGCTTCAAGAGATTAAATAGCCATGGCGTGAATCCTTGATAATTAGATAATAACTTCCGAGAAGATTAAAAAACCCAAGGATAATTTCACCTGATTGTAGGCTGATTTAAGCCCTATTACTTCAAAAAATAATTAGCCCTAAGCTTAAACCTAGGGCTAATGAGAACAACCTTTTTACTTGCTTTAGACCAAATAATATAATTTCTACATTATACTATTGAAAATCAATAATGATTTCTCTTTTTATAGGTTGTGTGCAATAAACTATGCGATACGTGACTCAGTGGTTCCTTTAAAAATTCCTCATAGATTTGGATGATTTCAGGATTTTCGTGTGATTTACGAATAGGCATATTCATATCCTCTTCATAAATAGCGGCAATTCTTTTCTTGCGAATTTCTTCGTTGGTTGGAATGGGTTGTCCACCGCCACCGATACAACCCCCCGGACAAGCCATCACTTCAATAAAATGATAGGGAGATTCTCCGGCTGCCACTTGATCCATAATTTTACGAGCATTGATTAAACCGTGGGCAACGGCAACTTTCAATTCTACCCCTTCTAAAAAGCTCCAGGCAGGCAAACATCCTTCTATAACGATAGAAGCCTCTTTAATCCCTTCTAACCCTCGTACAGGGAGAACATTCAAATTATCAAAAGGGATATCTTTTCCGGTAACTACTTCATAAGCCGTTCGTAAAGCCGCTTCCATAACGCCACCGGTAGCGCCAAAAATGACACCTGCACCGGTTGATTTACCCATTATACTGTCGTAAACGCCATCTTCCAATTCAGCAAAATTCAAACCCGCTTGTTTAATCATCAAGCCGAGTTCTCGAGTTGTTAGTCCGGCGTCGATATCTCTATAACCGCTGTCGTGCATTTCGGGTCGGTTAGCTTCGAATTTCTTAGCAGCACAGGGCATAATCGCAACACTCACGATATCTTTTGGATCTAATCCTTTTTTCTCTGCATAATAGGTTTTCGACAAAGCGCCAAACATTTGCTGAGGCGATTTGCATGTAGATAAATGACCCAAATGATCAGGAAAGATATGTTCGATAAATTTTACCCAACCCGGCGAACAGGAGGTAATCATTGGAAGTTTGATGCTTTTATCCTTATCGACAAGAGCTTTTTTCAAGCGTTGCAACAATTCATTGCCTTCTTCCACGATGGTTAAATCGGCTGAAAAATCGGTGTCGAGAACAGAATCTACGCCCAATCTTTTCATAGCCGTCACCATTTTTCCTGTAACACGTGTACCTACGGGATAACCCAACATTTCGCCTATAGCAACACGAACAGAAGGTGCTGTATTCATAACCACATGTTTAGATTCATTGCCGATGGCTTCCCAGACACGATCAAAATAGCGTCGTTCGGTTAAAGCGCCGGTTGGACAACGGTTAACACATTGTCCACAGTTGGTACATATAGCTTCGTTTAAAGGAAGTTCCATAAAAGTAGATATTTTCATATCTTTTCCTTTTCCGCTTACCGTAAGCGCGTTTACATGCTGAAGTTCCGCACAGGTTCTTACGCAACGTTGGCAACGTACGCATTTGCTGTCGTCTTTTTCTATCGACCAAGAAGATCGATCTATCTCAATATTTGGTTTTAAAACACTTAAGTATCGATTATTATCGATATTGTATTCTGCCGATAGCGTTTGCAGCTCACAATTCATGCTTCGGTAGCAAGTGGTGCATTGCGTATTGTGTTCGGAAACGAGTAGGGCTACAATATCTTTTCTTGCGTTACGCACTTTAGGCGTATTTGTTTTTATCACCATACCTTCCTCAGCAGGTGCAGCGCAAGATGCGGATAACGTATTTCGTCCTTCTACTTCAACTACGCAAACGCGACAGTTTCCGGCAACACATAAATCTTCGTGATGACAAAGTGTAGGAATATGCACATTCACTTTTTTCGCGGCATCTAAAATCGTTTTCCCCTTTTCGATCGATACCTTTTTATTATCTATGGTTAAATTTATTACTGACATAGTTTTCCTTTCTTTAATTTTAGTAAATCATTTCTTCACGAAAATTCTTCACTATGGAAGAAAACGAATTATGAACGGATTGACCTAAACCACATTTTGATGCTACTTTCATTGTTTCCGTTAACTTTAAAAGCTGATTCAGGTAAGAAATCGGTTTTTCGCCAAATTTTACGGCCTCAATTCCTTTTAATAGCTGTTGTGTTCCCACTCTACAAGGCGTACATTGACCGCAAGATTCTTCGGCAAAAAATTCTAAATAATCTTTAAGAACATTATACATCGAGCGAGAAGAATTGAATATCATCATCGACCCTCCTGTTGGAACGCCCTCAAATCCAATAATCTTGCTACTGAATTGTTTGCGAGGAACACAATGTCCGGATGCACCGCCAATTTGCACGGCTTTTGTATCGCCATTGCCAAATTCTTTTACAAATTCATCAACACCAATTCCGAGCTCCAATTCGTAAATCCCTGCTTTTGTAGTGTCACCCGAAACTGAAAAGACCTTAGAACCGCGCGAATCACTAGTGCCTAATTTTTTAAAAGGTTCTACACCAATTCGGATAATCATCGTGCAATAAACCAACGTTTCCACATTATTTATAATCGTAGGTTTTCCATTGTACCCGCTTTTTGTTGGATAAGGAGGTTTGTTTCTGGGCTCTCCACGCCTGCCCTCCATCGATTCGAAAAGCGCGCTTTCTTCGCCACAAATATAAGCGCCACTTCCGGAGAACATCTTGATATTGAAATCCAACCCTAACTTTTGAATATTCTTGTTGAACTTATCAATAAGCGGATTTAAATCTTTCAGAAGGAAATTATATTCATTACGCAAATAAATAAAACCTTCTTTAGCGCCAATGGCATAGGCACAAATGGCCATACCAACCAAAACTTTACTTGGAACAACATCGAGAATTTCACGGTCTTTAAAAGTGCCCGGTTCACCCTCGTCGGCATTACAAATCACATATTTAGTATCGCTTTTTTCCTCTTTCGCTAATTTCCATTTTAAACCTGTTGGAAAACCGGCTCCTCCCCTGCCTTTCAGACCGGAGTTGATGATCTGCTCAATGATTTCATCGGGCTTCATCGCTAGTGCTTTTCTTACAACTTCCAGCGGATCGCAATTGGCGCAATCGAAAATGATATCTACTTTTTTTAACTGTTTTTGATTCATGGCCTAATAATTTATGAGGTGTTTAGGATCAATTTCACGTATAATTTCGACTGCCCGCTCAGGTGTAATCTGCGGATAAACAGTATCATTTATAATCATTACCGGACCTTTATGACACCAACCTAAACAATTACTTTCGATTAAAGTAAAATTTTTATCGCGTGTGGTTTCGCCGGATTTGATTTTGAGTAATTTTTCAATAGTTTGCACTATTTCTTGTTTCCCGGCCATTTTGCAGCTTATTGTTTTACAAACCCGAATAATATTTTTGCCTACAGGCTTCGTGAATAAATAAGTATAAAAAGTAGCCGTTCCGTAAACTTCTGCTGACGATATGTCGAGGGCTTTGGCAATTTCCACCATAGCATATTCCGAAAGGTAGTTTTCTTTAGATACTACCCCCTGCAAAATAGGCAGTAAGCTGTTGCGGGAATTCCCATGCTTTTTAACAAGTTCATCAACCAAATTTGTTGTTTCCACCATGACAATAATTTTATTGTTATTTATTTCACAAAGATATTATTTTATTGTTATATAATTAACAATAGAATTTTGCTAAGCTAAAATTTAAATCTATTCTAAATAAGAAATCTATATAATTATCTTTTTTACAGCATTTTATGTATTTAATATTTTCTTATTTAGAAAACTAAAATTGATTTTCAAATCCCTTTTATTCCATTTATTGCTTGGCAATTTTTTTTTGAACTAACTTGAAAATAAATGGTTTGAATTGTAAAATATCTTTGTAATTTTGCGCCCGCTAGTACAACAGCACCCTGATTAATTTTAAAGTTAAATTAATTAGTAACAAGAACCTGAGTAATAGGCAAAACAAGCCAATGGAAAGGACAAAAGGAAAGGACAAGCGAAATGGTTAAGTTTATCCTGAATTAAGTCGCTGAAAATTTGGTTATTCTTGCTTTTGTTTCTATTTTTGCAGCCCATTTTAGGGATGGTTAGGTTCAACAAGTAAAATAATTGTAAATGAATACATTAAGTTACAAAACAAAGAGCGCAAATAAGCAAACCGTAGAAAAAGAATGGTTACTTATAGATGCTGAGAATGAAATTTTAGGCCGATTGGCTTCTAAGGTTGCGAATATTTTACGCGGCAAAAACAAAGCGTTCTTCACTCCTCACGTTGATTGTGGTGATTATGTAGTGATTATCAATGCCGATAAAATTCGTTTGACTGGAAACAAATGGGAACAAAAAACCTATATCCACCACACAGGATATCCTGGTGGACAACGCAGCAAAACTGCCAACGAAGTTATGGCCAGCAAGCCATATGCTATGGTAGAAAAAGCGGTAAAGGGTATGCTTCCTAAAAACAGATTAGGAGCTCAACTATTCCGCAATTTGCATGTTTATGCAGGAACTGAGCATCCTCATGCCGGTCAAAATCCTAAAGCTATTAACTTAAATACAATCAAGTAATTATGGAAATCATCAATTCCTTAGGCAGAAGAAAAAAAGCCATAGCTCGTGTTTATCTAAAAGAGGGTACTGGCCAAATCACTGTTAATAAAAAAGATTTCAAAACTTATTTCCCAACCGGAATATTGCAGTTTGTTGCACAACAAGCTTTTGAACTATCTGATACTGTTGGAAAATACGATGTTGTTGCCAATTTAGATGGTGGCGGAATCAACGGACAAGCAGAAGCACTACGTTTAGGTATTGCTCGCGCTTTAGTGAAAATTGATCCTGAAAACAAAACAGCTTTAAAGGCAAAAGGTTTAATGACACGTGACCCTCGTATGGTGGAACGTAAAAAACCAGGTCAACCAAAAGCACGTAAGAAATTCCAGTTCAGCAAGCGTTAATCTATTTATAAATAATTGTTTAGTATCTAAATTGGTAAGACTTCTGCAAAGGCAGAGCTACTTATTGATTGCGTTATTAAAGAATGTAAACAAAAATTAAAAATGGCAAAATTAGAATTTGATCAATTATTAGATGCAGGAGTGCATTTTGGTCACTTAAAAAGAAAATGGAATCCCAATATGGCTCCTTATATTTTTATGGAGCGTAACGGTATTCACATTATCGATCTTTACAAAACTCAAGCAAAACTTGAAGAAGCTGCTAACGCAATAAAACAAATTGCAAAATCAGGTAAAAAAGTATTGTTTGTTGCAACAAAAAAACAAGCAAAAGAAATCGTTGCTGAAAAAATATCAGCAGTAAACATGCCTTACGTTACAGAGCGTTGGCCCGGTGGTATGTTAACCAACTTTGCAACTATCCGCAAAGCGGTTAAAAAAATGGCTTCTATCGATAAAATGGAAACTACACCGCAATACCAAAACCTTTCTAAACGTGAGCGTTTACAAATTTCGCGTGAACGTGCAAAACTAGAAAAAAACTTAGGTAGTATTTCTGATTTAAATAGACTCCCATCAGCCCTTTTCGTTGTAGATATTATCAAAGAAAAAATTGCTGTTGCTGAGGCTCGCAAATTAAATATTCCAACTTTTGCTATTGTAGATACGAATAGTGATCCTACTCTAGTTGACTTCCCAATTCCTGCTAACGACGATGCTTCTAAATCAATTGCTCTTATCGTAGATGTTATGACTAAAGCTATTGAAGAAGGCATAATGGAAAGAAAACTTACTCGCGACAAAGAAGAGGAAGATACGAAAGAAGAAATGGAAGCTCAAAAAGCGCGCGCTTTAGCTGAAGATGATGATGACGATATAGAAACTGTAAAACGTCCTCGTAAACGCATCTCTAAAATTAAAAGCGACGAAGATAAAGCTGAAAAATTTAAGAAGAAATAAAAACTGATAGAAAGATGGCAAATATTACTGCTGCTGAAGTAAATAAATTAAGAAAACAAACAGGTGCCGGCATGATGGATTGCAAAAAGGCGCTTGTAGAAAGTGATGGCGACTTTGATAAAGCAATTGATTTATTGCGTAAAAAAGGTCAAAAAGTAGCCGCTAACCGTTCAGATCGCGATGCTGCAGAAGGTGTTGTTTTAGCTAAAGTTAATGATGAGCACACCTTTGGAGCTGCTATTATGATTAATTGCGAAACGGATTTCGTTGCTAAAAACGATGACTTTGTAGCTTATGCACAAAGCGTTCTAGATTTAGCAATTGCCAATAATGCAAAATCAAGCGAAGAAGTTTTGGCTTTAAACTTAAACGGCGTTTTAGTTAAAGATAGCTTGGTTGATCAAATTGGTAAAATTGGTGAAAAAATCGAACTTGGAGGTTATGCTGTTTTAGAAGACGCCTCCTTGTCAGCATACATTCACCCCGGTAACCGCATTGCTACTTTAGTTTCGCTGAACAAAGTAATTGATGGTATCGAGGAAATTGGAAAAGATATGGCTATGCAAGTTGCCGCTATGAATCCAATTGCCGTGGATCAATCACTTGTTGACCAAGCGACTATAGATCACGAATTGGAACTTTTCCGCGATGTTACTCGTCAAGAAGGAAAACCTGAAGCTATGATTGAAAAAATCGCATTGGGTAAATTGAACAAATTCTTTAAAGAAAGCACCTTGTTGAACCAAGATTTTATTAAAGATTCTAAACAAAGCGTTCAGAATCATTTGAAAAGTTTCGATAAAGAATTAACCGTTACTAATTTCAAACGTTTTGCTTTGGCATAACAATAACACTAAATATACATTTAAAAAGCCATTTGTCAATTTTGACGGATGGCTTTTTTTTAGAGTTGAATTTCGATGTGTTTTTGGATAACCTCGATTAATTTCCCGGGCGAAAAAGGTTTACTAATGTATTCGTTCATTCCCACAACAAAACATTTTTCAATATCCTCTTTAATCGTATTCGCGGAGAGTGCGATAATAAGCGAAGGCTGAGTTTCTTGTTGTTTTTCAAAAGCTCTTATTTTTGATGTTGCATCAAAACCATTCATAACCGGCATTTGAAGATCCATCAAAACAATTTTAAATTTTTCTTGCTGAAAACGCTCCACCGCTTCCAATCCGTTTTCGGCAATTTCAACAGGGAAGCCTAACTTTTTTAGCGCAAAAAAAGCTATTTTTTGATTGATCTTATTGTCTTCGACCAATAAAACAGGAACCTGAGAAGGCAATTGCATAGCAGGCTTTTCGATGGTATTTGAACCCAGTTCCAACTCTACACTAAACCAAAATGTACTTCCTTTATATTCATCACTTTCAAAACCAATAGAACCCCCTAAATAGGAAATGGTTTTTTGAGCCATAGCCAATCCTAAACCAGTACCTTGATATCCTTTTGTACTCGACGAATCGCCTTGAGTAAAAGTGGAAAACAATTCCGATTGCAGCTCTTTTTTTATACCGGAACCCGTATCCTTAACCGTAAATTTTAATACCTGATTTTTTCCCTTCACTTGTTCCGACTGAACAAACATATGGACAAAACCTTTATTTGTAAATTTTACAGCATTACCAACTAAAATAGTTAATAATAGCTTTATCTTATCCGCATCACCAATAAACATTTCAGGCAATCCTTGTGCAATAAAGATTTGTATATCAATCATTTTTGCTTTCGCCTGATTCTGAAATTTAGCGTTCACCTGCTGAACCAATTCGCGTATATTGAAAATCTCTTTTCTAAGCAGCCATTCTCCCTTATCTATCGATTCAAACAACAACATAGAATCAACCATTTCCAACAAAGCGGTTCCCGAATTATTGATATTCTCAACCAAATCAATGGCTTGATGATCTTTAAGTAAAGGTTTTAATAAGGCACCACTTCCCAGAATACCATGCAAAGGAGTACGTATTTCGTGACTCAGGTTTGCCAAGAAAGCTTGTTTGCTTTTTACGCCAAGCAGCGCCTTTTCTTTTGCGTTTTCTAATTCTTGCCTAAACTGCAACCTTTCGCTTAAATCAAAACAACAAACCATTATACCTTCTACTTGCCCATCCGAATCTTTCATTGGATACAAATAGGCGTTTAAGAGCAGTTGTTCTTTATCTTGACCCAACAAGATTTCTTTTCCTTGAACAGCCTTGCCTTGGTCCAGAACTTCTTTTTCGGTTTGTTCTAAGGGCGTCAAAAAATTGCCAAGCTCTAAATTCGCATTACTTAATCCCATAATATCTTCAACAGGAAGATTAGCAAAAGCAGCAAAAGACTGATTTGCATAGGAATATTCCAACTGGACGTTTTTGAAGTAGATAATAGCCGGCGACATGGCTAAAAAATCTTGTACTTGTTTTAAAGCAATCTTTAACGCAGTATATTGTTGATCGCTTTCAAGCTTATTTTTTAACCTTTGAATTTCTTTCTCTTTCAGTTTTAATTCGGCTTGCAACTGCTTAATTTTAGAACCCGATTCCTTCTCAATAGTAAAGCGCTTTTTCATTCCCTGAATAGACGAATTCGATTCTATATAATCTTCTATATTTTTATTAAGCTCTGGCATAGTATATAAAACAAGCTAGATGCAAGAATTAAGCCAAATAGAATCAAGAATATATTAGACTAAATTTCAGATATTTGTAAATTAAGCCAAAAATTTACATTCTCAAATAGAGATTTTTTCCAAATATTAAACTTCTTGAATGGCCTTGAGTATACCTTCCACATCAAATCCGCATAATTGATGCAATTCTTCCGGTTTACCTTGTTCTATAAACTGGTCGGGAATACCCAGTGATAGCATTCGTGCAGTATAGTTATTCTTTGATTTAAGCTCGGCAATAGCACTTGCCAACCCACCTATCAAACTGCCATCTTCTATCGTGATTATGCGCTTAAACTTTGCGAAAATGCGACCCACCATCTCCTCATCCAGAGGTTTGAGAAAACGCATATCAAACAAAGCTATATTTTTTTTGCTGAGACGAATGGCTTCCAAAGCAAAATTACCCACATGGCCCAAAGTCAGAATAGCAATCTCCTCCCCATCTCTTATCATGCGTGCCTTACCTATCGGCAAAAGTTCCGGTTTATTTTTCCATTGCAACAAAACGCCTCTTCCGCGAGGGTATCGAATAGCAAAAGGTCCTTGATTATAATTTTCTGCCGTTAACATCAAGTTACGTAATTCATTTTCATTCATTGGAGCAGAGACTACCAAATTCGGAACGGTACGCAAATAAGCGAAGTCGAAAGCCCCATGATGCGTAGCACCATCCTCTCCTACTAATCCGGCTCTATCGATGCAAAATACGACGGGTAATTTTTGCAAAGCCACATCATGGATAATCTGATCGTAGGCTCTTTGCAAAAAAGTAGAATAAATAACACAAAACGGCTTCATCCCCGAAGCGGCCAAACCCGCAGAAAAAGTAAGCGCATGCTGTTCGGCAATACCAACATCAAAAGCACGATGGGGCATCGCTTTAATTAGCATATTTAAAGAAGATCCTGTAGGCATAGCAGGTGTAATGCCCACAATTTTTTCATTCTTTTCGGCTAATTCAACCAAGGTTTCGCCAAAAACATCTTGATATTTTGGTGCTAAGTCTGTCTTGGTTTTCGGAATTA
>JBFHQD010000105.1:0-10435 GCA_041592395.1 Bacteroidales bacterium
AGACGGATAATATCTGAACCCGACGACATCAACATATCGCCACGACCGATTAATTGATCTGCACCGCCCGAATCCAAAATGGTTCGGGAATCTATTTTTGAAGTTACGCGAAATGCAATCCTTGCAGGGAAATTCGCTTTTATTGTTCCTGTAATAATATTTACCGAAGGCCTTTGTGTAGCAATAATAAGATGTATCCCAATAGCCCGCGCCAATTGTGCCAATCGGGTTATAGGTCCTTCTACCTCTTTTCCGGCTGTCATCATTAAATCGGCAAATTCATCAACCACCAAAACGATATAAGGCATAAAATGATGGCCATTCTCAGGATTCAATCGGCGTGCGGTAAATTTGGCATTGTATTCTTTGATATTTCTTACCTGAGCATCTTTGAGTAAGTCATAGCGACTGTCCATTAAAACGGTTAGCGATTTAAGTGTTTTTACAACTTGACTGGTATCCGTGATGATGGCTTCTTCAGAATCGGGGAGTTTAGCGAGGTAATGACGCTCTATTTTTGTAAATAAACTCAGTTCAACTTTTTTAGGATCGACCATTATCATTTTTAATTCGGCCGGATGTTTTTTGTACAGCAAGGATGCTATAACGGCATTTAATCCGACAGATTTTCCTTGTCCGGTTGCTCCGGCTAATAAGAGGTGTGGCATTTTGGCCAGATCAAAAACATAGCTTTCGTTGCTAATGGTTTTTCCTAATCCAACAGGTAAATCGTATTTGTTGTTTTGAAAAGCTTCAGATAAAAAGATGCTTTTCATTGGTACTATGTCGGGGCGAGAGTTTGGAACTTCAATTCCAATACTTCCTTTACCCGGAATAGGCGCAATAATACGAATCCCCAGGGCCGAAAGACTAAGTGCAATATCGTCTTCCAGGTTTTTAATCTTTGCTATCCGAATTCCGGCAGCAGGAACAATTTCGTAAAGCGTAACGGTTGGTCCCACGGTAGCTTTAATCTTCTGAATTTTTATAGCATAGTTATTAAGCGTTTCAACAATACGGTCTTTGTTTTTCTCGAGCTCGTCCTTGTATATGCTTATTTTATCACTTCCATAATCTTTTAAAAGATCAAGTGTAGGAAATTTGTAATCGGCCAATTCTTCTGTTGGATCGTAAGGAGTGTCTATGCTATGCGACTTAATTTCAGTCACTTTCTTTTCTTCGTGAACTTCCACATCCAGATTCAATTCGTCACCGGAGTCGTCTTTACTTATTTGATCGGGTTTTTCATCTAAGTCCAAATCAATACTTTGTTCCTCTGTAATGTTTTTATCTTGAGTAACATAGTTTAATCGATTGCCTTTTTCTTCCTCGTTTTCATCTTCCTCTTCGTCTTCATCATCTTCAACCTCCTCGTTCGAAACATTTACCGGTTCATTATCCTCCTCATTTAATTTCTTGGCTGTTTTCTCCTTTCTCTTTTTTAAATAGCGAGGAATAAAATTAAATTGAACGGTTAAAAAGGCAAATAAGCTAAAGATGAATAAAATGATTAGGCCGGTAAACCCAATGATATTTTGAAACCAAAGACTTAGTTGATAACCGAAAATTCCGCCTAAAATTCCCCAATTGCTATCTCCGAAAAATGTACCGAAAAGAGGAGCGAGCCAAATGATGATCAAAAAAGAGCGTTTATAATTTCTTTTTAAATTGATTTCTTGAATATTAAAACCAATTCGTAAACCGGTTAGCAGCGATAAATAGGCAATTAGCACAGCAGAAATGCCAAATAATTTAAAGATAAAAAGGTGACTGAGCCAAGCGCCAATAAAGCCACCCCAATTTTTTATAGGAACAGCACCGCTTAAATCGCTAAGTTCAAAGGTGTATATTTTATCAAAGTCGATCGTCCAATAAAAGAAATAGGATGTAAAAGAAAAGAGCAGATAAAAGGAGAATAAGATTAAAAAAGCGCCAAATGTCAATTTAAATTTTTCGTTTTTCAGAAAAACAAATCGCGATGGTTTTGATTTTAATTTTATTTCCGGTTTCGCTACCTTACTGTTTGTTTTTAAAGCATTTGTTTTACGTCCCATCAATACGTTTGAAATTGTTTTAGTTCTTGAATTTCATTACAAAAGTATTAAAAATTCTATGTTTTTTGATTATTGGACAAAAAGCTTATTAACGCTATAATGTTTGAAAAACGCATAAAAAAACCCAAGCGCGGGCTCGGGTTTTCTGTGAGTATCAATTGCTTTTTAAGCTTCAGTCACCGTGATTTTTTCAATTCTATCACCTGCCGTAATCTCATCTACTATATCTACATTTTCCACAACTTTGCCGAAACAAGTATGGTTGCGATCGAGATGGGCTACATTCTGGCGGTTATGACAAATAAAGAATTGCGATCCACCTGTATTTCTTCCGGCATGAGCCATCGATAAAACGCCACGATCGTGGTATTGATTTTCTCCTGTAAGCTCACAATCAATAGAATAGCCGGGTCCACCCGTGCCGTCGCCTTTTGGGCATCCACCTTGCACAACGAAGTCAGGAATGACGCGGTGAAAAGTTAAGCCATCGTAAAATCCTTCTTTTGCAAGTTTTACAAAATTGGCCACGGTATTCGGTGCGTCTTTGTCGTAAAACTCCACTTTCATTACGCCGTATTTAGTTTTAATATCTGCAGTTGTCATAATATAATTTTGTTTTGTTATTAATATCTTAATGAATAAATCGGAACAATTTGCTCCAGCGAATCTTGCCTTCAAATAAGGATTTATGAGGATCGAGCGAAAGCCAAACAAAAGAAGCTTTTCCTACGATATGATCTTCAGGAACAAATCCCCAATAGCGCGAATCCGCTGAGTTATGACGGTTATCGCCCATCATCCAGTAATAATCCATTTTAAAGGTATAGCTTTCTGCCGCAACACCATTAATTAGGATTGCGGTATCGCTTATTTTCAAATCGTTGTTTTCGTATTTCCCAATAATTTTTTTGTAAAGCGAAATATTTTTAGGACTAATTTCAACAGTCATCCCTTTTTTGGGAATGACAAGTGGACCAAAATTATCTTCATTCCAACGGAAATTCTTGGTATCGTGCGGGAAAATTGGGAAATAAGCTTGTCCTTTTTCTCTGTTTCTTACCAATACGGATTTCACATTAACAAATTGTTCCAGTTTTTCTTTTTTCTCCTCACTCAAAGGCAAAATATAATGACTGTTACTGATCTGGCTAATCTCCGTAATTTCCAATTTGTCGAGGGCTCTTGGGTTTAAGCCGGTTCCATTGGTAAAAACATCGTACATGTATTGCATGTTTTCAGGATTTTCAGCCGTTTTACCATTAACATAAACTTGACGGTCAACGATTTCGAGGGTATCTCCGGGTATTCCAATACAGCGTTTTATATAATTTTCGCGTTTATCAACCGGACGATCTGTTACGTGGTATCGTTTCCAAACTTCTTCTCGGCCCATACCCGGTTTGTAAAGATCGCCAAGTCGAGTTTTTTGTTCGAGTTCCATGGTACGAACAATCTGATAATAATCTTCGTTTTGACGTTCTAGAACTACGGTATCTCCGCTGGGATAATTAAAAACAACTACATCGTTATTCTTCACATGGCCAAAACCGGGAAATCGATGATAGGGCAATTCAAGCCATTCGACATAGGATTTTGTAAATTTTGTAAAAGGTAAGGTATGATGAACAAAAGGAAATGCGATTGGGGTTTGCGGACTTTTAGATCCGTACGCCATCTTGCTAACAAACAAAAAATCGCCTACCAATAGCGATTTTTCCATCGAACTGGTTGGAATGGTGTAGGCTTCAACTAAAAATATACGAATAATCGATGCGGCAATTACAGCAAAAACAATGGCGTCGGTCCATTCGCGAGCTGCCGATTTTTTAATTTTTGGGCGATCGCTTAATTCAACCCAAGCTGGATTTTGCATACTCAGCCAAGGCAAATAAACAAAAGGAAATAGGGCAACAAGCACTTGATCGAGCATATTGGTTTTGCTAAATCCTTTAATCAGCTCTATGAGCAATAGCATAAAAGTGAAAACATTGATAAAGGGTACGATTAACCACAAATACCACCAATAGGAGCGTTCAGTTATTTGAACTAAAATCACCAAATTATAAAAGGGGATCAACATTTTCCAACCTGCAACACCCGCTTTTTCTACTAGTTTATAGGCAAATAGGGCGAGAATTGTAAATAAAGCAGGAATGCTAAGAATAAATAGTAAAAGTGTCATAAGATAGCTTTGTATTTCGTGCAAAAGTCTTGTATTTGCTTATAAGTTGCAAATTAATACTATTAAATTTTGTTAAGCACTGAAACTCTGATGGATTCAAAATAAAATCCTTAAATATTAATTTCACTCCAAGCGTTTTAAAATATGATCCATGCTTTTTTTATAAAGCGAGAAGATCGTGCATAGTGTAAATTCCTTTTTTACTGGAGAGCCATTCGGCAGCTAAAACGGCGCCTTTAGCAAATCCTTTTCTGCTTTTTGCGCTATGTCTTATTAAGATTTCATCCACCGATGAATCGTAAATTATTTCGTGAGTTCCGGGAATATTTTCGATGCGAAAAGCTTTGATGGGTATTGTTTCATCGGCTAATTTTTGATCGTTCTCAAGCAACTCCCACTTTGTTTTTCTTTCTAATTTATGTAAAATCCCTTCGGCCAAACTTAGCGCCGTTCCACTGGGCGCATCTAATTTTTGGGTGTGATGCGTTTCGTTTATTTTGAGGTCGTATTCAGGAAAACGATTCATTATTTCGGCCAATTTTGTATTGATAGCCGAAAAAATATTAACACCTAAACTAAAGTTTGATGCGTAAAATAAACTTTGATTCTTTTTTAAGCAATCGCTTTTAATGCGTTCAAAATCAGAATACCATCCAGTTGTTCCAACAACAATGGGTAAATTAACAGCAAAACATTTATCGATATTGGCTATCGCTGTTTGCGGGGTACTAAAATCAATGGCGATATCTGCCTTTGCGAGGTTTTTTTCGTAAAGTTTCCAATCGCTTTCATTATCAATAATAAAAACAATTTGATGACCGGCAGCTAGCGCAAGTTGTTCAACTTCTTTCCCCATTTTGCCATATCCCAGCAAAGCAATGTTTAATGTTTTTTTTGAATTGTTTTCCATGTCTAAGTCTCTGTGATTAGTCATCTATATTTGCCACGTATTTTTTTGCTTGTTGAATTTAGATCAAGGATTTCCAAGTGTCCAACGAAGTTGAAGGCCAGGAGCAGCGTAAATCTGATTTTTATTCTGATAAAGTATCGGATCGATACCAATACTAAGGTTATCATTGATATCGAAATCGTAGAAATGGGCATCCACAGTGGCATCCACAATTTGAAGCAAATAAAAAGCGCCAAATAAAATATAGTTTAACTCTAAATTTCCCTGATAATATTCTCGCAAGCTTAAAAGTTGAGAGCTCGAATAATTATCGATAACCGGATCGTTTGCAAGTTGTCCGTCTAAAGTAATTTTTGTAGCATAAGCATCTCGGTATTTAATATATTGTTGCTTATTCAGAATAGAAAAATAGGCCAGCGTTGCAAATCCCGTATAAACAATAGGGATTTTCCAATATTTACGGTTGTAATACTGTCCAAGTCCGGGAAGTGCGGCCGACATCCACATGGCTTTTACCGGATTATGTCCCGTAAAATAACGATGTGAAGGAGGGCTTACATTCGGTTTGTCTATGGTCTCAACAGTTTGGTTAAAAGCAAATTGTTGAGAGCCTAGAAAAAGGGCGAGAAGTACAAAATAGCGTAAATACCTAATCCTATTTTTAATTGTATTTGATAGCAGGTTTGTCATTTAAGGAGAAAATTATTTCTCAAGCAGTGCAATAATACGCAATAAATCTGCTTCTCCGGAATAAGGGATGCTAATTTTACCGCCTCCTTTGGCATTTCGTTTTAACTCGACGCGGGTTGATAATAAATTATTCAACTGCGAACGATAACTGATAAAGTTAGCCGGAAGATAATTCTCCGATTTTCGTTCTACTTTTTCAATTGGATTGGTTAAATCTTTTACCAGTGTTTCTGTTTCACGCACCGAAAGATCGCGCGAAATAATCTGCTCTAAAATTTTGAGTTGCGTTGAAAGACTTTCTACACTAATAATAGAACGGGCGTGACCCATGCTGATTTGATTTTGAGAAAGCGCAATTTGCACCTCGGCTGGAAGCTTTAGTAAGCGAATATAATTGGTAACTGTAGAGCGTTTCTTCCCAACACGTGTGCTCAATTCTTCTTGCGTTATTTGGCATTCTTCGATCAATCGCGTATAGCTAATAGCAATTTCAATAGCATTCAGGTTTTCGCGTTGGATGTTTTCTACCAAAGCCATTTCAAGCATTTGTTCGTCGTTTGCCACGCGGATAAATGCCGGAATCATTTTCAAACCTGCCATTTTTGCAGCTCTTAAACGGCGTTCGCCTGAAATAAGTTGATAGCTGTTCAGCCCCATTTTTCGCACGGTAATTGGCTGAATAATACCTTGTTTTTGAATGCTGTCCGACAGTTCTATAAGCGGTTGATCTTCAAATTCGCTACGAGGTTGAAAAGGATTGGCTTCAATTTGATGTATTGGTAATTCTGCAACAGCTCCCACCACATAATTGCCCGAGATGTCTTTAGATGTTATATCTGTATCAGGACTTCCTAAAATAGCATCGAGTCCCCTCCCCATAGCTTGCTTCTTGCTCATAATGTATTACTTTTTGTTTTTTGCTGTTAGGCTGGTCATATTGTTTTTCTGCAAAATTTCTCTTGCCAAATTTAAGTAGTTTACAGCTCCCGTGCTCGAAACATCGTGCATAATAGCTGTTTCACCAAAACTTGGGGCTTCGCCCAATTGTGTATTTCTATTGATAATAGTTTTGAAAACCATTTGTTGAAAATGCGTTTTTACTTCTTTAACCACTTGTTTAGATAATCGTAAGCGCGAATCGTACATGGTAAGTAAAATGCCTTCGATATCCAATGAGGTATTCAGTCGGGATTGCACAATTTTAATCGTATTAAGTAGTTTTCCCAAACCTTCCAACGCAAAATATTCGCATTGAACGGGAACGATTACTGAATCAGATGCCGTTAAAGCATTGATTGTAATTAAGCCCAAAGAAGGAGAGCAATCGATAATGATAAAATCAAAATCATCTTTAATTTTATCAATGGTATTTTTTAGCATATACTCTCTTTGATCTTGATTAACAAGCTCTATTTCAGCGCCTACCAGATCGATATTGGCGGGAAGAAGATACAAATTAGGCGTTTTTGTTTCGAGAATAGTCTCTTTTGGATGAATGCTATCCATAATGCATTCGTAAATACCGGCCTCAATGCTTTTTGGATCAAAACCAATACCGGAGGTCGAATTGGCTTGCGGATCGGCATCTATAATTAAGGTTTTATGCTCAAGAACAGCAAGTCCTGCAGCCAAGTTTATAGCTGAAGTCGTTTTGCCAACGCCCCCTTTTTGATTTGCAATAGAAATAACTTTTCCCATATATTTAGTGTTTGTACAAAAGTACTATTTTATCCATTTTTGGCTCGAAAAATTATTAACAATTCAAAAATAAAAAACAACATTAAACGCAGGTGCGAAAAATGCATGAATTCGAATAGTTTTGAAAGCTAGCGTGTTATGGGATTTTAGTTTAAATCTTCAAAAGAAACTTCCGAATGAATTTTAAGGTTTTCGTCTATCGAAGCGGGCTCAGAATCAAGCGTATTTGCAGTTTCGCTTTTTTCACCGGTTTCAATAAACTGAATAACATCTTTAAGTCCGTCCGAAAATTTTTCAAAATCTTCTTTAAATAAAAAGATTTTGTGTTTTTCGTAATGATATTTCCCCGATGCCGTATTAAATCTTCGTTTACTTTCCGTAATAGTCAAATACATTTCGTTGGCTTTAGTCGATTTTACATCGAGAAAATAGGTGCGTTTTCCAGCTCGAATAGCTTGTGAATAAATATCTTCCTGTATTCCGTCTGAATTTGAATCTTCCATTATTCGATAGATATGTTTTTATACCTAGCAAATGTAGTGATTTCTTTTTTCTTTCCAAATCTAAGGAAAAGCAAATTGCGTAATTTCTAAGCCTAAAATCAAATGAATTTAAAAAAAAAGACTAATTTTGCGCCTCATTAAAAACGTTCATTTTTTATGCTTAGCAGACGACACATTAGAATTAAAGTGCTTCAAGCCTTGTATGCTTATACTCAGACTGATAACGGGAATCCAATTTTAGGAGAAAAGCAATTGCTGAAACACTTTGAAAAAGTGTACGATTTGTTTATATATCAATTATCACTTTTGGTCGAAATAAGGGCTTTTGCCGAAGAGCGTATGGACGAAGCCAAGAAAAAATATTATCCCACCAAAGAAGAGTTAAATCCAATCGAAAAATTTATTCGAAATCCTTTTTTGATGCAGCTTGCCAGCAATAAGGATTTAGAAAAAAAAGCGGATGCTTTGCATATCAACTGGAAAGAGGAAATTGAATTGATACGAAAATTATACAATCAAATTCGCGAAACGGAAACTTATACCAAGTATTTAACAGAAAAAGAAACGAGTTATAAAGCGGATAAGTTGGTTATCGAAAAGCTTTTTGAGGAAGTGCTTGTGCCCAATGAAAACTTGCATTTTTATTTCGAAGACCTCAATTTAAACTGGACAGACGATTATTATTTGGTTGCTCAATTGGTTTTAATGACCCTTTCTTCGTATAAAGTTTCCTGGAATGAAAATAGGCCTTTGCCCACACTTTTTAAAGACGAATTGGACGATGATGGTGGACAAGATTTAATTTTTGCACGCGAATTGTTTAAGAAAACCATTTATCATTCCGATGAATTTTTAGACTTGATAAAACCTAAAATTGTAAATTGGGAAATCGATCGCGTTGCTTTGATGGATATGCTCATTTTAAAAATGGCTTTGGTCGAATTGACTGAAATGAATTCGATACCGGTAAAAGTAACAATGAATGAGTATATCGAAATCTCTAAATATTTTTCTACACCAAAGAGTAAAATCTTTATTAATGGTATTCTCGACAACCTGATTTTAGAACTTAAATCTTCAGGAAAAATTAAGAAAACGGGCCGAGGTTTGGTAGAGTAAATATCCTCGCCATTCCATTTTCTTCTTCTATTTAAGATTCTGTGAATAAAACATGGGCTACTCAAGTGATTTAAACATATTTTACTATCTTTGCAGGCTCAAAATTTGAATTAAAAATGAGTATAAATATCACATTACCGGATGGTTCTGTTAAGCAATTGCCTAAAGGCAGTACTGCTTACGATTTGGCCATGGAGATTAGCGAAGGATTGGCTCGCAATGTTCTGGCAGCTAAAGTAAACGGCGTTGTTATGGATGCTAGTCGTAGCATTAACGAAGATGCAACAGTACAATTGTTTACGTGGAACGATACGGAAGGAAAAGCGGCTATGTGGCACTCTTCGGCACACCTCATGGCCGAAGCTGTTGAACAGCTTTATCCCGGTGTGAAATTTGGTATTGGTCCGGATATCGAAAATGGCTTTTATTATGATATCGATTTTATGGATTATACGATTTCTGAAAGCGATCTTGTAAATATCGAAAATAGAATGCTTGAGCTTGCTAAAGAAAAGCAAAGCCTTGTAAGAAAAGAAGTTAGTAAAAAGGAAGCTCTTGCGTTTTTCACACAAAAAGGCGATGAATACAAGTTGGAATTGATCAACGATTTGGAAGATGGTCAAATCACTTTTTATCAATCAGGTACCTTTACCGATTTATGTCGCGGTCCTCATTTAATAAATACATCGCCAATAAAAGCGGTTAAATTATTGAATATTGCCGGTGCTTATTGGCGTGGCGATGAGAAACGCAAACAGCTAACTCGTATTTATGGGATTACCTTTCCAAAGAAAAAAGAGTTAACCGAATATTTGGAATTATTAGAGGAAGCCAAGAAACGCGACCATCGAAAAATTGGGAAAGAACTCGAACTGTTTGCTTTTTCTGATAAAGTAGGAAAAGGTTTGCCGCTATGGTTGCCCAAAGGGGCGATGTTGCGCGAACGCTTAGAAAACTTCCTGAAAAAAGTACAAAAGCAATACGGCTATCAGCCTGTTATTACGCCGCATATCGGACAAAAAGAGTTGTATGTAACCTCCGGACACTATGCCAAGTATGGCGAAGATAGTTTCCAACCCATTCATACTCCTGCCGAAGGCGAAGAGTTTTTACTCAAACCCATGAACTGTCCGCATCATTGCGAGATATATAAAAACACACCGCATTCCTATAAAGAACTTCCGGTTCGTTATGCGGAGTTCGGAACAGTGTATCGTTACGAACAGAGCGGCGAATTGCATGGATTAACACGCGTTCGTGGATTTACGCAAGACGATGC
>JBFHQD010000106.1:0-10345 GCA_041592395.1 Bacteroidales bacterium
CGAAAACTTTACGACTATTATTTCTATCGCGCCAAGCTCGGTTAATAAAGAAGTGATCTGGGTAGGAACCGATGACGGAAATTTGCAATTGACAAAAGATGGCGGAAAAACGTGGACTAATATGATTAAGAATATCAAAAATGTGCCCGCCGGAAGTTGGATTCCGCAAATTCATCCTTCAACATATAACGAAGGAGAAGCTTTTGTTGTTATAAATGATTACAGAAGAGATAATTGGGAGCCTTATATTTTTCATACCAAAGATTTTGGTAAGAAATGGACCAATATTCTAAGCAGAGAAAAAGTAAAAGGTTATGCATTATCGTTTGTGCAAGATCCGGAGGTAGAGCATCTTTATTTTGTGGGCACGGAAAGCGGATTGTATTTCAGTATCGATGCCGGTGAAACCTACAGTAAGTTTAGCAATCATTATCCAACAGTTTCTACGATGGATATGCGTATTCACCCTCGTGAAAACGATTTAATTATCGGAACTTTTGGTCGCGCCGCTTTTATTATTGATAATATCGAGCCTTTGCGTGAGCTGGCTAAAGCCGGAGTTGCTTTGTTAGAAAAGCCCGTTTATCTTTTCCCAATTCCGGATGCCGAAATGAATGTGTTTAAACAACCTTTGGGTATGCGTTTTGGTGGTGATGGCCTATTTTATGGCGAAAATAAAGAGCAGGGCGCTATGATATCTTATATTGCTAATCCTGTGGATAGCGTGAAAGATAGTGTTTTGATTGAGGTTTTTGATGATGAAGGCCACTTGATGACCACCATTCGAAAAGATCCAAAAACAGGAATCAATCGGTTTTATTGGGAATTCAACAAAAAGGGCGTTCGTTTTCCAAATCAACCAAAACCTAAAAATGATTTAAGAGAGCCTCGAGGAGGTAATGTCTTGCCCGGTGATTATTTGGTAAAACTTTCTTACAACAATCATTCGGATTCCGCCTTTGTGAATGTAGAGTTTGATCATCGCATAGCCTATAAAATGGAAAACTTGTTGGCCAGACAGGCTTTGCAAAATGAAATGAATGCCGAAGTTGAAAAAGCGACTGCTGCAGCTGATAAAGTGCGTGATGCGCAAGCTATAGTTAAAAGTCTTGCCCAAGTGATCGATCCATTAAATGGAGATGAGAACAAGGAAATTAAAGCGCTTCAAAAAGACGTGGCAAAGAAGTTAAACGATTTTGCTGAATTGCTTGAAGCTCCTAAAGTACAGGGAATTTTCCGTGAAGAAGACGGACTTCTTAATGTGCTAAGACGGGCATCTTGGGGCTTGATGGGTTATATTGATGCCCCCGGTTTACGCGAAGAGTTAGCCATGAAAAAAGCAAAAGAAGCGATTAACGAATATGTGGGCGATATTGATGCTTTCTTTGCCGGTGATTGGAAAAAATACCAAAGTTTAGTGGAAGAGCAACAGTTGAATTTCTTCTCTTCTTTTGAGTAGATAGATTTATTCATACGATGGCTTTAAGTCATCGTATGAATATTAAAACGAAGACATAAAACTCACAAACAATCCGGATTCGTTTCGTTTGTTAATGGAATATTCGAAACGGAAAACCATATCGTAATAGGTAACAATATTTAGTCCGGCTCCATAGCCATATAAGGTTGAATTTTGCAGGGTATTTGTAAGCTGAGGCAATTCGGTTGTAGAATAAGCCGCATCGGCAAATAGGCTTAAATAAACCGACCAATGTATTTTTGCAAATTTACTGGGCAATACCTTGAAATTTGAAATTTGATTTTGAAAGACGGCATATTTTAAATCCGTTTTAATTAGCGCAAAATTCTCACCGTCAATCACATAGTGTTCATATCCGCGTACAAATTCGCGATGGTAGCCCAATCCGGTGTTTAAAAAATAAGGGTTTTGTCCTGTACTAGCTATTCGTCCGGTAAATCCGCTGCCAAAATACCAGTTATTTCCTAAATCCCAATAACGACGTAAACTGCTGGTTAGCGATAATACATCCACATTGGAATACTTATTAATTCCGAGCCCTTGTTTTTCTATTTCCGCTTCGATAAAATAGCCGTTAAGCGCATAATTTTTATTATCGCGATGATCGTCTTTAAAAATATAACTGAATGAAAAATAGTTGAATTCATTTTGTTGATTTGGATCGAATTCGGGATTTAATTCAAAGACGATTTCGCTGTATTGATGATTATTATAGCCAAAAACAAAGGTATGTGAGGTGTGTATATTTTTTCGGATATTTAAGGCCATTGAAGCGTAATATTGGTGTCTGGCGTATTTTTCATCGCGGTAGCGAACAGGTCTGTTATCTATCGTTTGGTAAGTCACCTCGTGGTTACGCGTTAATCCGGCAGCCAAGATAATACCGAGTGTTTGTTTTCGGTTGATAAAAGGAATGTCGTAATAAAAGCCTAATTTTTCATCATAGCCGCCTTGAGCAATAATTTTTAAAGCTTCGCGACGACCCCGAAAATTTTCCCAAGTAAAAAACATCCCATAGTTTAATTTGCTTAAATCTTTCGATTCCCACCAGGCATTTGGATTTCTTTCGGCCAATTCGAAAACAGGCATGGGCCAAATATACCATCGCTCGGTTAAATCGATATGGACATTGGCATAGATTTTATCGCCACCATCGACTTTTACATTGCGTACTTCAACAAAATTAAAAAGGGAGGTGTTTTGTAAATTTTCTTTGCTTTTAATCAATGCTTTATCAAAATCTCTCAAGCATAAACTATCGCCGGCTTTTATGGTTAATTCACGATAGACTATCTTGCTGTGGGTGATTTTGTTTCCCTTTAAATAGATTTGATTGATATACACCATTTTAACGGTATCGGGACAAGCCATTTGCGTCTTTTGTCCGTAACTGATATTGATAAAAATAAAGCCTATTAAAACGGTGAGAAATTCCTTCATATTACAGATTCAAATAGTTCATTAAAGAGTCGTAATTATCTAAAAGTTTTGATTCAAGCAGTTCTTCAGTATAATAGGCTCTGACAAGATAATTATATCTGTAAAATGTTTGTAAAACAGGCTCCAAGTCCGTCGTATTTAATTTAATTGTGACTTCCATTAATGTGGAATCGTTGTTTGTACGGATATAGAGATTGATTAATTTTGAGTTGTTCGATTCTATGATTTGAGCTATTTGAGATAAAGAATAATCATTTACATTCATTTCTAAAACAATAATGCCTCCCGGGTTTATGACGCCGGTTATTTCGGCCAAGCTTCTTACCAATTTCCAACTGTGGATAGCACCGAGATAATGGTTTTTGGTATTGATAACGGGCAATAAACTTAAATTGTCTTCGTAAAAGGCAGTCATTACATCGTAAATATGCTGCGTGTCGTAAATGCTTATTTGTGGTTTGACTATAGGATGTGCGCCTACAGGCTCTTCAAATTGATTGTAAGTATAGATGTCCTCTTCGGAAATGAGCGCCAACAATATTTTATCGTTAACAATAGGCAAATGTTTTACCTTGAATTCTTCCATCAAACTTAGAGCCGTTAAGGCTGTATCTGATGTTTTCAGAGGAACTATATATTCGCTTATTAATTCGATGGCAAGCATATCAATAGGGCTTTTCAGAAAAGTAATCGTCCTTAATAATGGCAAGATAGTTATTATATCTCGATTTTGCAATGGCACCTGAATTTGCGGCCTGAATAACTGCGCAGTCGGGCTCGTGTGTATGCGTACAATTATGGAATTTGCATTGTGCAGCAAAAGGAGCAAATTCTTTAAAATAAGACGGTACTTCTGTGGCTACAAAATCGATCAATCCAAAGCCTTTTATTCCCGGAGTATCGATAATATAACCGCCCGAGTGCATCGGGTGCATTTCGGCAAAAGTAGTGGTATGTGTTCCTTTTTCTGTCGCGTCAGAAACTGTGGCTGTTTTTAGTTTTAAATCGGGTTGAATCGCATTAATTAAAGCTGATTTACCAACACCGCTATGCCCACTGAATAGGTTTATTTTGTTTTGGATTTGTTTTTTGAGTACTTCAACACCTTTACCTGTTTTTGCTGAAACCGCTAAGCAAGTATAACCTATTTTTTCATAGATTTCCTTCCACTCGTCCAATTGCTTTTGTAAAATTTTGTCGTGTAAATCTATTTTATTAAAAACAATGATCGTTTTAATATGATAAGCCTCCGTGCTTATTAAAAAGCGGTCGATAAATCCGCTTGAGGTTCTTGGAAAAGCTAGGGAAACTACTAAAATTGCATAATCCACATTAGCCGCTATAATATGAGATCGGCTGCTTAATTTTGTGGCTTTACGAATGAGGTAATTTTTGCGTGGATGTATCGTTTTAATTAATCCAACACCTTCTTCTTTTTGCAAAATAAAATCGACTTTGTCGCCCACAGCTATCGGATTGGTGCTTTTGATGCCCTGTGTTTTAAATTTGCCTTTTATTTTACAATTAAATAATTGATTATCTTCGGTTTGTACTATGTACCAACTTCCGGTAGATTTTATTACAATACCTTGTAAATTTATGATAATCATTTTGTTGATGGCTTATTTAATTGCAATAATAATAAAGATTCTTTTATATAATTGTCATTTGTTATGTAAATAGGATAAAAACCGTCTTCGTATAAATTTCTGGCTATTTCAGCTTTAATCAGTGTAATAATATAATTTTTTGTGTCTTTAATTTCTGCTTTTGTGGGATTCAATTTTTTTACTTCGGGCAGTTCGGTAAACTGTGCGTAAAGTGTATTTGATTTATCGAATTTTGTTTTAAAATCATCCACCGTTTTGTACTTGCCTAATTCTTTTCTGTTTTTTTCTACGTAATCAAATGCAAATTGATAAATTATGGATTGATTTATCAATTTATTATAGAAGGTAAAATTGATACTCGTATCTGCTGGGATAAAAACATCCGGCCAAATACCTCCACCGCCGTATACAGTCCTTCCTTGACGTGTATGGTATTTAAGTGAGTCGGGTATCATGGTGCTATCGGGCGATTGCAACATTTCTTTATGCAAACGCTCATAGTAATCGTTGTAATAGGCTTCGGTGCCATTTTCGTAGGAACGTTGAATACATCTTCCACTTGGTGTAAAATACCTGGATACAGTTAAGCGTACGGCCGATCCATCAATAAAATTGGCTTGTTCTTGTACCAAACCTTTGCCAAATGTTCTTCTGCCCAAGAGTATTCCTCTGTCGTTATCTTGTATTGCGCCCGCTACGATTTCTGCTGCTGAAGCTGAATTTTGATCGATGAGCAGAACGATTTTCTCCTTTATATAGGACGATGAACCCGAGGCATAATACGTTTCTTTAGGTCTGTTTCGGCCTTCGGTATAAACGATCATACTTCCTTTTTCTAAGAATTCATCGGCTATAAAAATGGCTGCACCCAGATATCCCCCCGAATTCCCTCTTAAATCAAGAATAAGTTCTTTCATTCCCTCCTCTTTTAAAGACTCCATGGCTTCTGTAAATTCCTTGATGGTTGTTGCTGAAAATCGACTTAGTTTTATATAAGCAATGCTATCGTTAAGCATAAATTTGGCGTCTATACTGTAAGTTGGAATGGCATCGCGCTTGATTAGAAAGGGCAATAAACTTTTTTCGCCTTTTCGTTTTATGAATAAATTTACGGTTGTACCGCGATCTCCTTTCAATTTCGTTTGGATGTCGAGGCTGTTATAGTGTTTTCCGGCCAACGTATCTGTATTCGCTATAACTATTCTATCACCGGCTTGGATTCCTGCTTTTTGTGATGGACCATTCTCTAGAGGAAGAATGACCACTACCGTATCGTTTACCATTCTGAATTGTACGCCGATTCCATCGAATTTTCCTAATAAAGGGTCGTTGGCTGCATGAAATTCCTCCGCACTTATATAAATTGAGTGAGGATCTAATTTGGTAAGCATTTCTTCGATAGCACTTTCTTGCAGCTGTTCCATATTTACGGAATCGACATAGTCTTTACTGATATAGTTAAGTACACTTTCTATTTTATTTTTAGAAAAAGTATTCGATTTCTTTTGCAGATAACGCTGTCCTATCACTATTCCTGATAAAAAAATTAGTATAAAAAAATAGGGATAATATGATTTTATTTTAAGCATAATTCGTTTATTTACGCTTCAAAAATAAGCGCTTTTTTAATAGGTTTTCTTTTATTGTAAAAATCACTTTTTTAGTGTGCTTTTCTGGCTTATTTTTGCCAACAAATTAAATTATTATGCAAAACTGGTTTACTTGTAAGATAAAATACCAAAAAATAGATGATCATGGAAAAATGAGTCGCGCTTCCGAAACCTATTTGGTCGATGCGATTAATTTTACGGAAGCGGAACGACGTATTTTTGAGATTATGGAAAAATATGTTTCCGGCGATATTGAGGTTGTGGGTATTTCACGTACTAATTTTACCGAGATTTTTAGTTACGATGATGGCCAATATTGGTATAAGGCTAAAGTGGGTTGGAGTATTTTTGACGAAAATAGCAGTAAAGAAACCAAGGTGAGTAACCAAATGTTGGTTGCTGCAAATTCGGTTAGAGAGGCTTTCGATCGTATTTCTGAGAATCTCGAAACGATGTTGGTTCCTGTGGAAATAAGTTCGGTTGCATTAAGTCCAATACTGGATGTTTTTCCCTTATTTGAGGATGAAGAATTAGAAGATAAGGTGCTTGAATAATTTCTTTTGTTTTTTTTCTTTTTGAGTAACTTATTTCACCGGAAGAGGTATAAGGGTATAGTCTATTTTAAAGCATATATTTTAAGAATTTAAGTTAAAATCACCGAGTCAATCAATACAATATGTTTAAAAGTCGTAAAATTCAAATCAATTCCAGTTTAACTGAATTATATAAGGTTGAAGAGTTTGTAGAGCAAATATCAGATGTGTATAACATCAATAATAACTACTATTCCACTATTTTGATTAGTTTAGATGAAGCGGTTAGAAATGCTATCGAGCATGGGAATAGCTTCGATACGGAAAAGCAAGTTCAAATTTCGTTTTTGTCATCTAACGGTGAACTTATTTTTAGTGTTACGGATCAAGGTACCGGATTTGATGCATCTTCAATTTCCGATCCAACAGATCCTGAAATAGAACAGGAAGAAGAACAAGGAAAGGGTTTGTTTTTGATGAAGCAATTAAGCGATAAAATACGTTTTAATTCTGAAGGCAATACGGTTTCGCTTCATTTTAAAGTTTCGAGTATAAATAAGGAGCTCTCACTACTACGTACTACTGCGTTACGAAAGTATTATGTGGAGAGTAAACAGACTGTAAACGTTTAATCTTTGGAATCGGCTATTTTTTTTAACGATTTAACAGCGACTCTTGATTTAACGGCATTAAATAAATTAAAAAGCTGGATTCTGAATACAAGCTTATCAGAGGGCTCTGATATTGGTGAATTGTCGTTTTCTTTTTGTACGGATGATTATCTGCATAAAATAAATGTGGATTATTTAAAACATGATACTTTTACGGATATTATTACCTTCGATTATAGTTCTCCTTCACTTATTTCGGGTGAGATTTTTATTAGTCTAGATCGTGTAAACGATAACGCAAATAAGTTCGATTTACCCTTCGATTATGAATTGTATCGTATCCTTATTCACGGCGTTTTACATTTATTGGGATATAAAGATAAAAGTCCGATGGAAAAAACGGAAATGACCGCCAAAGAAGATTATTATTTATCTTTGCTGCCTGATTTAACATAAAAATCAATTTGTTTTAATTACTATATTATTGATATACAATAGTATAAATTACATGTTTCACGTGAAACGTTAACGATATGTTTGAAAAATACGATGTCATTGTAGTGGGTGCAGGTCACTCGGGTTCTGAAGCGGCCGCTGCGGCTGCAAACCTGGGTTCTAAGACGCTCCTCATTACTATGGATATGAATAAAATCGCCCAAATGTCATGTAATCCCGCTATGGGCGGAATTGCGAAAGGGCAAATTGTTCGGGAAATTGATGCGTTGGGTGGTTATTCGGGCATAGTTACTGATAAATCCATGATTCAATTTCGGATGCTCAATAGGTCCAAAGGTCCGGCCATGTGGAGTCCAAGAGCACAGAGCGATCGCATGCTTTTTTCCCAAACCTGGCGGGAAATGCTGGAGCAAACAGCTAATCTCGATTTTTGGCAGGATAGTGTAATCGGTCTTATTGTCGAAAATAATTCCATTGTCGGTGTTAAAACCAAAATGGGACAAGAAATCCATGCAAAAGCCGTAATTCTTACCAATGGAACTTTTTTAAACGGTAAAATGTTTATTGGCGAAAAAGTTTTGAGTGGTGGACGCATGGGCGAAGCTGCATCTACGGGAATAACTGAAGATTTAGTTAAACTGGGTTTTCGAAGCAGTAGAATGAAAACGGGAACTCCTGTTCGTGTGGATGGTCGGACAATTAATTTCGATGCCTTAATCGAGCAACCCGGCGATGAAATTGTTGGCAAATTTAGTTATTTAAATACGCCGAGACTTACGAAACAACGGAGTTGTTATTTAGCGTATACGAGTAAAAAGGTTCATAATACATTAAAATTAGGATTTGATTTATCACCCATGTTTACTGGTCGAATTGGTGGTATTGGGCCACGCTATTGTCCTTCTATAGAAGATAAAATAGAACGGTTTTCTGATAAGGATAGCCATCAATTGTTTGTAGAGCCTGAAGGAATTAGTACCATTGAATATTATGTAAACGGATTTTCATCCAGCTTGCCGGACTATATTCAGTTTGAAGCTCTACGACAGATTCCTGGTTTTGAAAAAGCTAAAATATTTCGTCCCGGATATGCTATTGAGTACGATTATTTTCCTCCCGAACAATTGGATTTTACGCTTGAAACAAAATTAATTTCGGGTTTGTATTTTGCCGGTCAAATTAATGGTACTACGGGTTATGAAGAAGCCGCTGCTCAAGGTTTAATGGCGGGAATTAATGCGCATTTAAAAATCGCTGGAAAAGATCCTTTTGTACTGGGTCGCTCTGAAGCTTATATCGGCGTTTTGATTGATGATTTAATAACCAAAGGTGTTGACGAACCTTATCGTATGTTTACTTCAAGAGCGGAATACAGAATCTTGCTCCGTCAAGACAATGCCGATTTGAGATTAACCAGAAGAAGTTTCGATATGGGTTTAGCTTCAAAGGAGCGTTTAGATCGAGTGGAAATTAAGGAAAAAGAATTGGCGGCGATTGTCAAATTTTGTGAAAATACTTCGGCATTACCTAAGGAAGTAGAACAGTATTGCTTGCAATCAGAAACGCAACCCATCCAACAGAAAACAAGAATAGCTCAATTGCTATTGCGACCTCAGTTGCATATCAACGGATTGATCGAAAACATTTCCCTATTTAAGGAATTTATCCAATCCCGACCGCTAATCGATATGGAAATACTCGAAGAGGCCGAAATCCAAATTAAATATGCGGGTTATATCAATAAGGAAAAAGAAATTGCCACTAAGCTGCAGAAGTTTGAAGAAATTGAGCTTCATGCCGATTTCGATTACCAAAAGTTGCAATCTATTTCTTTTGAAGCGCGCGAAAAGTTGACGGCAATTAAGCCAAATACGATTGGTCAAGCCTCACGAATTAGCGGTGTTTCTCCTTCTGATATTTCTGTTTTACTTGTTTATTTAGGACGATAATTAAGGGGGTTTCACGTGGAACGTAATTTAGAAACAATTCAGAATTGCCCAATTTGCGCTAGTCAAAGGCTAAATATAAAGCACGAACTGAAGGATTATTTTTTAAGTAAAGAAAAATTCACCATTCAAAAATGTTCAGATTGTGGGTTTGAATTTACGAATCCTCGACCTTCAAAAAGCGCTATTGAACCTTATTATCAATCAGAAAATTACATTTCACATTCCAACAAGAGTCAAGGATTATTTGCCCGATTATACCAATTCGCCCGCTATTTTAATCTTGCTTCTAAATATGCAATAATAAAAAAACATAGCAAAGGCGGTAAAGCTTTGGATATTGGAAGTGGTACGGGGCATTTTTTACATTTTCTTGAAAGTAAAAAATGGATTGTTCAAGGCATAGAACCCAACAAAGAAGCCGCCGAACTCTCGCGTTCAAAATTTGGTTTAAAGGTTGGTGCAGAAGAGCAGTTGGCAGATCTCAAAAAACATGAATTTGATTTAATCACCATGTGGCACGTGTTGGAACATGTACACGATTTAAATACGCGATTCAAGGAAGTGGCCGCTTTAATTAAACCACAAGGCACACTTGTCTTGGCCTTGCCAAATCCGGAATCCTACGATGCATATTATTATGATAAATACTGGGCGGC
>JBFHQD010000107.1:0-10250 GCA_041592395.1 Bacteroidales bacterium
TGAGAAGCTAATTTAGCATCGAGTTCAAATTTTCGGATCAAAGAAAAGCCGAGAACTTGTTCATAAAAAAGGCGGACTTCCTCTGTGTTTTTTAGGGTGAGTGCTAAATGATGAAGCTTCATTCTTTTGTTTTTTGTTGCAATAGCTCTTCGCGAATCATCACATGACCGCAGGCCGGACATTTCAAATTTGTGCATTTTGTTCCTTGCTGGTGAACCACTTTTTCGCCGCATTTGGCACAGATACAATATCCGCCTGTACCAAATCCGCCCCCTTTATTTCTGCCTCTTCCACCGCCATTTCCGAGGCCTTTTCCTTGTCCAAATAAACTCATCTTAGGCTAAATTTTTATATTGATCTTCTAAGTTAGTTAACTGTTTTTTCAAACTTTCTATCTGTTCTTCGAGTAAGATTTTTTTGTCGATAGGTTCTGATGGATAAAGATTTCTTCCGTAGCGAAATCCATAGCTATCGTATCCGGAATATCCTCCTTTTCTGAATCCATGTCGAAATCCAAAACCTCGACCTCCACCATAAAAATTGTTTGAATTTTGATAACCGGGAACATTATTCCCAACGCAGAATCCTGCTCTGCGTCCGCTCATTGCACCTGCTCCATTAGGGCCTGTTCTGTCACCTCTTGGCATAATAATCTCCTGTTTTATGAATTTTAGTTTTATTTCAGCAACAAAAGTAATGAACATATGTGCATAATGCAAACATTTAACGCATTTTATATGGGTTTTTATTAGATATGTAAAGAAATATGATTTATTAGCTTCTATTTTCAATGGGTCGAAACCCTTTTTGGTATTCTCCCAAAATAGTTAGTTCTCTGGTTAGCGGTGTTATAGCCGACAAAGCTTGTTTGTATTTTTTGTGATTTTTAAAAACGAGATCGACATAGAACAAATATTCCCATTCTACCCCAACTACCGGAAGGGATTGAATTTTAGAGAGGTTTATTTTATAGAAAGCGAGGACAGACAACACTTGCGATAGAACACCTTCCTCATCGGGCAAACGAAAGCAGAGAGAAGACTTGTTTACTTTTAGCCCCTCTTTATGCAATAAATAGTTAGCATCGTTAGAAATAACCAGAAAACGTGTAAAATTCTTTTTATTGGTTTCGATACTCTTGTTTATGATTTCCAAACCATACATTTCTGCTGCCAAATCACTGGCAATGGCAGCAACGCCTTGTAATTTTTCATCGGCAATGCGTTTTGCGCTTAAGGCGGTATCTTCGGCATCGAGTATACGCACACCAATTCGTCTTAAGGGATTTAAGAATTCGAGGCACTGTTCCAAAGCCATGGGATGCGAATAGATTTCTTTAATAGTTTCGATTTTCTGTCCCTTTAAAACCATCAGGTTTTGTTCGATTCGTAGAAATACTTCGCCTAAGATTTTTAGTTTTGATTCGCGTAAGAGTGCATAATTAGGTATGATACTCCCAACGAGCGAATTTTCTATTGCGATTACTCCATATTCAGCTTGCCCAAATAGGAGGGCATCAAAAAGATCGTTAAACGTTAAGCATTGAACAATTTCGAGTTCTTCATTTTTGAAATATTGGCGACTGGCAATTTCGTGAAATGCACCGCTAACGCCTTGTATGGCTACTTTTTTAATTAAACTCATAAGTATATAAAATAAAAAAAGCCCTAAAAATTAGGACTTCGTATTTTTTTCAAATTAAAATAAGATTGTCCTTAGTCTTTCATTTTAAAATAAAAGAAGAAGAAAAATCGAATATTAAAAATTGTTGTCATTTATTATTTTTAGGCTAAAATAATTGTTTTTAATATACAGCCGTTAAATATTTACATCAATTTTTGATAGGCTTGCCACCAGCGATCCGGAATATCGTCTTCCAAGGCATATTCGTAATCGGATTGAGAACAAGGCACAAGATAATGCCTTTCGTATTTGGCTTTAATGGTGGCCGAACAATCGACTTCCATCCACCAACGATCGCTTTTTTTGCTTTTAAAAAAGACGAGCTCATCTTCGCGATCGCTTAGTTTGACCATAAACTTTTTGTATTCTTTGCTGTTTTTATTTACCGGAAAATCATTCATTCGAGAATAGAATCCATCAATAAAATACCAGATCATTTGCGCAATCAGGTGAGCTGTTTGTCCATTTTTATCCCATTCAGGATTGTATTCGTAAAAGCCGATAGAGCTTAGTTTTTCGCTCAATCCTGCATAGCGTGTAATCTGACACAGTTCTTCGCCATAAAATCCATTGGGAGTAGCATTGGCATTGCCGGGGGCATCAGACTGACGAATAGCTGAAATATCTATACTTATCATATCTGCATTTCTTACCAAGGGTTCTACTTCTTCCATTTTGGCGCGTACATTTCCTAAACGATAAGTATCGAAGAACAAATTCTTCATCAATTTTACGGCGCTTGGATTTACAAAATAAGTTTGATAGCCTAAGTTGGTGTAATTGAAAAGGTAGTTGGGTTGATGCAAGATAATTTTAGATAGAAATGATTTTGCATTTATTTCGTTTTCATTTTCGCCCAAATCGAACTGATTATCAACAGAAACGATATTGATAATTTGACCTAAATTTTCATAGGCTTGATAATTCGCAAAAGTCAAATCCTGACTTCCGCCGATAATAATTGGGACAATATCATTTTCGAGCAAATAGGAAGTAACCGTAGTTAATGCATAATAGGTATCGCTGGCATCGTGACCAATACGCACATTTCCTAAATCGACCAGTTCTACTTTGTAATTTCCGGCAAACAAATTGTAAAAATAATTGCGGATACTGTCCATTCCATTTCCGCAACCGGCATTATTTACGGCATTACGCTCTTCTCCAACGCCTACAATAGCCAGTTTTGCCAGTGATAAATCGGGAAATACGCCTTGTTCGTCGTAGCGTTGAATAAAATTTCCAAAACGTTTAGCGGCCTCAAATTGGTGAAAAAAGAAATATTCAGTATTGATAGGTTCAAAGTATTGCGAAATATCCATGGTGAAAAATTTGCTTGTTTATACCCGAAATTTAGAAAAAGGTTATGCTTCGGGGCCGATTTCTATATAAATAATTGCCCTAAATTATTTCTTTTTTGCTGTTGCTTTAACCGTTTTTTTCTTGACTGCTTTTTTGACTACTTTTTTGGCGCTTGTTTTTGATGGCGCTTTCTTTGCTTTTGCGCTTGTTTTTTTACTCCCACTTTGCTGACTTTCAATCAGTTTAAGTGCTTCTTCGTAGCTTAAATCTGCAGCTTCGGTTGTTTTGGGTATTTTGTAGTTTTTCTTTTTATAGGAGATATAAGGTCCCCAACGACCATTAAGCACTTGAATTTCAGTATTTTCTTCGTAGGTTTTAATAAAGCGTTCGCGGTCTTTTTGGCGTTTTGCCTCAATTAATTCTATACAGCGATCAGCTGTAATTTTAGAAGGATCATCTGTTTTATCAAGTGAAACAAATAAACCCTTGTGTTTAACATAGGGGCCAAATCGACCGATGGCAACGGTCATTTCTAAATCTTCATAATTGCCCATAGAGCGGGGAAAATCGAAAAGCTTTATAGCTTCTTCAAAAGTAATATCTTCGATAGACTGTCCCTTTTTCAGACTTGCAAAGCGTGGTTTTTCTTCGTCTTCGCTTTCGCCAATCTGAGCCATAGCGCCATAGCGCCCAATTTTTACATATAAATTTTTGCCGGATTTGGGATCAATACCAACTAAACGTTCGCCTTTTTCTCGTTCGGCATTTTCCATGGCGTGCTCTACCCGTTTTTTAAATGGATGATAAAAACTACTAATCATATCGTTCCATTCTTTTTTTCCGGCTGCTATTTCGTCAAATTCAATTTCTGCTTTGGCTGTAAACTGAAAATCAATAATATCTGTAAAATTATTAACCAAAAATTTATTGACTAAAACACCAATATCCGAAGGAATCAATTTTCCTTTGTTACTGCCAGTATTTTCCGTATCAATACGTTCTTTTATAGCTCCTTTTTTTAAACAAACGACCTGAAACTTACGCTTTATACCTTCATCATCGCCTTTTTCTACATAAGCTCTTTTTTGGATAGTTGAGATGGTTGGCGCGTAGGTAGATGGACGACCAATACCTAGCTCTTCGAGCTTTTTAACTAAACTTGCTTCTGTATAACGAGCAGGTGGTTGACTAAATCGCTCTGTTGCAGTCATTTCAAAAACAGTCAGTTTTTGACCTTTAGTGACTTGTGGCAACATTCCTTTAACTTCTTCTGCATTTCCATTCTCATTGTCAGAAGATTCCATATATACTTTCAAAAAGCCATCAAAAGTAATAACTTCGCCTTTGGCGGATAAAACTTCTTTTTTTCCTGCTATTTCTATGTCGATAGAAGTTCTTTCAATTATGGCATCCGCCATTTGACTGGCGATAGTTCTTTTCCAGATAAGATCGTATAACCGCTGTTGGGAACTGTCACCACTTACTTTTGGGCGATTTAAATCGGTTGGTCGAATGGCTTCGTGAGCTTCTTGGGCGCCTTTACTTTTTGTTTTGTATTGGCGTGTTTTTGCATATTCTTCGCCAAAAGTGGCATGGATCATCGCTTTGGCTTGTCCTATAGCTTGTCCCGAAAGATTGACCGAATCGGTACGCATATAAGTAATTTTACCCGATTCGTATAATTGCTGAGCCACCACCATGGTTTTACTTACCGAATAACCCATTTTTCGACTGGCTTCTTGTTGCAAGGTCGATGTTGTAAAAGGGGCTGCAGGCGTTCTTTTTCCCGGTTTTTGGCTAATAGCCTTTACTTTGAAATCGGCACTTAAACAATCTCGTAAAAATTGAGTGGCTTCTTCTTTTGTATCAAATCTTTTGCCCAGTTCGGCTTCTAGCAATTCAGTTTTGGCATCGGAGGTATAGAATTTGGCTGTAAGACGATAAGCGGATGTAATTTCAAAATTCTTTACTTCCTCTTCTTTTTCTACAATTAAACGAACTGCAACAGACTGAACGCGACCTGCTGATAAGGAAGGTTTTACTTTTCTCCATAATACCGGCGAAACTTCAAATCCGACCAAACGATCGAGCACTCTTCTGGCTTGTTGTGCATCGACTAAATGAATATCTATATCGCGTGGATTTTCAATGGCGTTTAATATCGCCGTTTTGGTGATTTCGTGAAAAACAATGCGTTTGGTATTCTCTTTTTTTAAACCAAGCTGATTGTATAAATGCCAAGCTATGGCTTCTCCTTCGCGGTCTTCATCCGAAGCTAGCCAAACAGTTTCGGCTATTTTCGCTTCTTTTTTTAATTCAGCGACTACTTTTTTCTTATCGGCCGAGATTTCGTAATTGGGTTTAAATCCATTTTCAATATCAACCCCAAAATCTTTTTTTGCCAAATCTGCAATATGTCCAAAGCTGGATTTGACTAAAAAGTCTTTCCCTAGAATTTTTTCAATAGTCTTTGCTTTTGCCGGAGACTCTACAATCACTAAATTTTTTGCCATTCGGTGCTTTCTGTATTTTTATTTGATTTTTAATTATTAAAAGAG
Source organism: Bacteroidales bacterium (assembly GCA_041592395.1). Classification (GTDB taxonomy): domain Bacteria; phylum Bacteroidota; class Bacteroidia; order Bacteroidales; family UBA12170; genus UBA12170. Next base: position 5,544 of record JBFHQD010000107.1, read on the forward strand.
TAGTAGATTATAAAAATCAAAGTAAGTGGTTTAAAATTGTGGCAAAATAACACATAAAATTTCTATAAATCCAAATGTCGTATTGATTTTTATCTTTTTTTAAGTTTGTTAAAATCCTTGTTTAATGTTGTAAATGGCTTATAATCAGATTAATATAAAGATAAAGATGGGCTTTAAAATGAGGGTAATCTTATTTTTAATGTGAATTAGTCTATAAATTCGACGGAAAGGGCAACGAAATCCGCTTATTCAATTTTGCATTTGCACCATTTTTCAGCCTCCTCTAAAGTTTCCATAAGCTTGATTTTCCACTCATTTTCTTTCATTAACTCGATATAATGCAGAATAAGTTCTTGAAGATCCGGAATATTCGAAACAATAGACAGTTTCATGTTTGGATTCCATATGGTTGGAATTGTATGGAGTGCTGCGATAAATTCGATGTCATTATTTGTTAAATATAGGGAGTCAGCTTCTGTAAAATCCGTTATATTACATTTTAATAATCCATACTTCGAATTTCCTGTAATTTTTCGGTTCACTGCAATTATATCTTTTATTGTAATATGCCCTTTAAATTTAATGTATATATTACGATCTCCCCAGATTATCTCAAAATTCATTCCTCCTTATTTAATCTTTGTTTTGTTTGTTTATAACGCTACAAATGTATATTAAAATTACAAAAGTGCCAAAAAAGGAAAAGGGGATATCAGGGCAAACACATTAAAAAAAACACAAATGGGAACCCTCACATCTGGTAATCCACGAATATATTCTTTGTAAAAATCAGTATGCTTAAAACGCTGTGATGCTTGGATAGAACGTATAAAAATCTTCGGGTTTTGACACCAAAGAGTTGAGCTTTTTTAATTCACAAACCAAGATTTTACCCCTAAGAAAACTTAATGGGTTTTTCGGAATTCGTTTATGCTGACGAAGGCATTCGTTTGGAAATAGCAAAAATTTCTCGCAAGTAAAAGCACAAGCTTGCTGTGAAAGGAATGTAGGCTTAATCGTATAGTTATGAAAAGGGGTAAAACTTTGAGCGGCAGGCCCCTTTTTTATCAAGGAAAGATTACTCAGTTTTATTTGTTGAAATGAAGTGGCTTGTCTATCTTATTTTTTTAATTTGTCGATTATATTATATTTTGCTTGCCTTTCCTTCCATCTATCTCGTGCATATTTTTGCATGTCAATTATAGTGTCTGTTTCATCAATAATTTCAAGACCCAGCAAAGTTTCAATAATATCTTCCATTGTTACAATCCCGTCTAAACCCCCGTATTCATCAACGATTATTGCTATATGCTCTTTTTTTTCCAATAGTTTTTCCCATAATGTAAAAAGCACAATGTTATTTGGAACTATTACAATTTCTCGTTTAACATCTTTCAGTTTTAATTCATGTTGACCTTCTGCCAGTTTTTCAAAAACTTCCTGCCTGAATACATAACCTGTTATGTTTTCGTCATTTTCTGAATATATTGGGATACGAGAAAACTTTAAATAATCTTTATTCTTTAAGAAATCATTTAGATATAGATTCTCATCAGCGACAGCAACAACAACTCTTGGGGTCATTATCTTTGCAACTTTCACATTCTTAAGTCGAAGTATATTTTGAATTATTTTATGTTCTTTATTTGAAAAAACGCCTTCATCTGCTCCAATATTTGCTAATACAGCAATTTCTTCTCTGCTAGTCGTTTGCTCTTGCTTGTCTTTTGAGATAAGTTTTGTTATGACAGCTGACATAATAACCAAAGGATAGGTAATAATGATCATGAATTGTATAATTCGAGAAGAAATCATGGCCAGATTTTTCCAGTATCTTGCTCCAATTGTTTTTGGGATTATTTCTGTGATTACTAAAATCAATATTGTTAAAATGGCAGACACAATTCCAAAAGATGCTTCACCAAAAATAGCCACTGCTTGTGCTCCAACTCCAGCGGCACCGACTGTATGCGCTACTGTATTTAATGATAAAATTGCAGATAAGGGCTTGTCAATTTGGGTTTTTAAATCAACAAATCCTTTTGCCCAGTCATTTCCGCTTTCCTGCTTAACAATCAAGAAGGAAATAGGTGTAGATAGAAGCACGGCTTCCATTATGGAACAGAGGAATGAAACAAATAGGGCTAGAAATAAATAGAATAAAAGTAATACCATGTGTTTTCTTTCAAATTTACAACATTATGTATCCAATTGGGGAAAAGTCTTTTGTTAAATCCTTTCTATCGCACAGAATGTATGCCCATAGTTTATTTTAGTTGGACATAGTTATAGGCTTCTTCCAAAGTCTTAAAAAGTTTTATTTCCCATTCCGTTGTTTTCATGTTTTTGATATAGAGCAATAGTTTTTTTCTTATACTCGGTTTATTGGCAACCAATACAACTTTTAACTGTGGGTTATAGATGGAAGGAATGCCATGCCCTATTGAATGTGTGATGACTTCGTCAGTAGAAAAATCGATATGATCTACATCTAAAAAATTGGAAAGAATATAAGATAAGGAGGCAAATCGGATATCGCTTAAAATTTTGGCGTCCGCCTTTTTAAGCTCTTCTGGTGTAATACTACCCTTGTATTTTTTGTACACAAAATGGCTGTTCCACTCAATTTCGCAACTCATATCCCCCTTTTTTGATCTCTATTATAAAGCCTATGCAAATATAATCTGCTGCTAATTTACTAGAAATAGAATAAGTAGTGAATTAAAACGGAAGATTTCTAGTTTACAAAGCTTGTTTTTGCAATTCTAAACCCAATGTTAAACAATTTGTAAAATCGCAATCTGTTAAGATTTTATGTAATTTTGTCGCGTTTTAAAAGAAGGCGCCTCAATGAGGATTATCAATTTACAAAAGCGCGCTTTAAAGTGACAGTAAAAGGTATGGAGATTAAGAACACGAAACGATTACATATAGAAACTTATGGCTGCCAAATGAATTTTTCCGACAGTGAAATTGTCGGTTCTATTATGGCAGAAGATGGCTACGAAACTGTGGACGGAACAGATAATGCCGACGTTATTTTTATTAATACTTGTTCTATCCGCGATAATGCGGAACAAAGAATAAGAAAGCGTTTGAAAGAAATCAAACGAATGAAAAAAGAAAATCCCGACTTGAAAGTGGGTATTTTAGGTTGTATGGCTGAGCGACTCAAACAGCAGCTTTTGGATGAGGAAGAGGTCGTCGATATGATTGTTGGTCCGGATGCTTATCGCGATTTGCCAAACCTAATTAAGACCGTGGAAAGCGGTCGCAAAGCCATTAATGTTTTGCTTTCGGAAGAAGAAACCTATTCAGAAATAGAACCCGTACGTTTAGGCAGCAATAAAATCTCGGCGTTTATTTCGATTATGCGCGGCTGCGAAAACTTTTGCACTTATTGTGTAGTTCCTTTTACACGTGGAAAAGAGCGTAGTCGCGATCCGGAAACGATCGTTAACGAAGCACGCGACTTAGTAAATAAAGGCTATAAAGAAGTAACTTTGCTTGGTCAAAATGTAAATTCTTATGCCTGGGAAAGCGATGGCGAAAAAGTGAGTTTTCCTGAATTGATAGCGAAGGTAGCGGCTGTTTCGCCTCAACTTCGTGTGCGTTTTGCTACTTCGCATCCTAAAGATATTTCCGACGATTTGATTAAAACCATTGCGAATACCGAAAATATTTGCAAAGCCATTCATTTGCCTTTTCAATCGGGAAGCAATGCTGTTTTAAAACGAATGAATAGAAAATATACGCGCGAATGGTATATGGATCGCATCTCAACCATTAAAAAATACATTCCGGATTGTGGACTGTCAACAGATATTATTGCCGGATTTTGTGGCGAAACTGATGAAGAACATCAAGAAACTTTATCGCTTATGGATTGGGTGGGTTATGATTATGCTTTTATGTTTAAATATTCAGAACGACCAAATACAATTGCTCAAAAGAAATATAAAGATGATGTTCCCGAGGAAGTAAAGAGTAGGCGGTTAACAGAAATCATTGATTTACAGCAAGAACTCTCGCTCCGTTCCAACAAACAAAACATCGGAAAAACAGTTGAAGTTTTAGTCGAAAGTTTTTCAAAACGTTCAGCCAACGATTTAGCCGGTAGAAATTCTCAAAATAAAATGGTGGTCTTTCCTAAAAAGAATTTTAAGGTGGGCGATTATGTGCAAGTTAAAATTACCGATTGTACTGCCGCAACTCTTATTGGTGAAGCTAATTAGAAATTCTTTTGCCTTTGTTTTTTGTTTCTTGGTAAATAAGCATGCGTATTGGACAATTGCAAATTATGGAATAGCCATAGCTCATTTGGTAAGGACAAGAACTGACTCCATCGGCTTTTACAAACAATACTTGGTTGTTAATGCAATAATTCACCTCACACAAGCAACTGCCTGTTTTGTTTAGGCAATCGTAATTTCGCGGACATTTGTCTGCCTGCGTTTTGTGTTTGGTTAAATCTTTCATTTCGTGATTTTGTGGTTAAAGAAAAGCGATTTAATATTTTTCTCATACAAAGTTGAGTTTTTTTTGTTCAAATTAAAAGAAATCGGTTTTTTATTTAGCAAACGTATGGGTTTGGTTAATGAACGTTGGGGTTTTAAGGATAAACGTAGTGAAACAGGGAAGTCATTTTGTTCCAGTTTATTAGGATATACATTTAATCCGTTTTGGATATAATCACTTTTTTCATCA
>JBFHQD010000108.1:0-10192 GCA_041592395.1 Bacteroidales bacterium
ATTTGGGTTTAATCAAGTGTATAATGTAGCTGCCCAAGATGCGGTAAGCGGAAATTTCGAAACGGTTAAATCGCCAAATCCGGAAGAGCCTGCTGCTTTAAAAATGGCCATAGATAAAGCGATGGAAATGGGTGCTGATTTAGTAATGGCAACAGATCCCGATGCTGATCGCGTTGGGATTGCTGTTCGCGATGATAAAAATGAGTTTGCTTTACTTAACGGAAATCAAACGGCCGCTTTATTGTCCCATTATTTGTTTACTAAATGGAAAGAAAAGGGTTTGCTCGACGGCAATCAATTTATGGTTAAAACAATTGTTACCAGCGAGTTGCTTATTGATATGGCCGATAAATACAATATCGATTCTTACGATGTGCTCACCGGGTTTAAATTTATTGCGGATATTATAAGGCAATTGGAAGGGAAAAAGCAATTTATCGGTGGAGGAGAAGAGAGTTATGGTTTCTTGGTTGGCGATTTTGTTCGCGATAAAGATGCAGTAAGTGCTTGTGCTATGGTTGCTGAAACAGCTGCTTGGGCTGCAGATCAAGGGATAAGTTTGTGGGATTTATTGAAGCAAATTTATTTAGAATACGGTTTTTATTACGAAACACTTATTTCGGTAGTTAAAAAAGGAAAAGCCGGTGCAGAAGCTATTCAGGCTATGATGCTCGACTATAGAAATAACCCGCCAAAAAGTATTAATCACTCGGAAGTAATTGCCATAAAAGATTATCAAAAGCAAATTCATTTCGATTTAAGGAATCAAAAAGAAAGCAAAATCGATTTGCCTAAATCGAATGTTCTGCAATTCTTTACAGCTGATGGGAGCAAAATCTCGGTGCGACCAAGTGGAACAGAACCAAAAATTAAGTTTTATTTTGGAGTTAAAGCTCCATTAGAAAAAGTGGAAGATTTTGATCGCGTTCATACTCAATTAAAACAACGAATAGATCAAATTATAGAATCTATGCAATTGCGCTAGGAGATTAAATGGGTAATATGCTAGTATACAAATTTGGAGGAATAGCGTTAAAAGATGCGGATAGTATTCGTGCACTTTTGCCTATTATCAAAAAACAAAAAAACAATAAACTCGTTTTGGTTGTTTCTGCGATGGGCAAAATGACCAATGCTTTTGAGCTGTTGCATGCTTATTATCGTGCCAACGACACTAGAAAAGACATTCATTTTCAAACGATTAAGTCTTATCATTTAGACATAATTGCAAACCTTTTTAAAAAAGAGCATGCTGTATTTGATTTCGTTAATACCACTTTCGAAAACTTATTAAGCACTTTAAAAAAGCATTATAATGATGCGTACGATTTTTCTTACGATCAAAGCATTTGTTATGGTGAGCTCTTGTCCAGTTTAATTATTTCCGAATTTCTGGCCGATCAAGGACTAAAGAATTGCAGGATAGACGCTTCAGAATTATTGGTGACCAATGCCAAATATAGAGATGCTCGTGTAGATTGGGCGTTGACCAAAGAAAGAATAGCCGAGAAACTTTTAGCCGAAATCGATAAATTTAGTTTAATTATTACCCAGGGTTTTATTGGTGGAACACTATCCGGAATACGAACCACCATTGGGAGGGAGGGCTCCGATTTTTCGGCGGCCATTTTTGCTCATTTTTTAAATGCAAAAACATTAACGGTTTGGAAAGATGTTCCCGGAATTTTGAATGCCGATCCAAAGAAATTGTCTAAGGCACGTCAACTAAAGCATTTGTCGTATCACGAAACTGTTGAGTTGGCCTATTACGGCGCAAGTGTTATACATCCCAGAACCTTGCAGCCCTTAAAAGCAAAGAAAATTCCTTTGTATATCCGATCCTTTTTAAATCCGGAACAGGTTAGTTTAATAGATGATAATAATCAATCGGACGGCGATATAGCTTCTTTTATAATCAAGGAAAATCAGATTTTGTTTACGATTGCTTCGCGCGATTTTAGTTTTATAGATGCTGAAAAATTAACGGGGATTTTAAAGCTTTTTTCTGTGAATCATTTCCATATTCGACTTATACAAAATTCGGCACTAAATTTTTCTTTGGTGGCCGACGAAAATGCGCTTCAATTGGACGAACTTCTGAGTCAACTTCAAGAGGATTATAGCGTAAAATACAATCGAAATCTCAGTCTTTTAACGGTAAGGCATTTGCATAATTCTAAAGTATCAGATTTATTGAACGATACCGAAATATTGTTAGAGATGCACAGTCGAATGACCCAGCAATTTGTCTTAAGCTCGGCTTCATTAACGCAGGCTATGCCAGATTTAAACAATTTGGTTTAAACTGAATAGCGTTGTTTCAAGTAAATTTTATTTGGTCAATCATACTGATCAACTGATTGGGTTTAAATGGTTTTGCCAAGAAATTATCCATCCCGGCAGCCATACATTCTTCGCGCTTGTTGTCTAAGGCAAAAGCGGTAATAGCAATAATTTTGATAGGTTCAATTTGCTTTTCTTTTTCAATTTTCCGAATTTCTTTCGTTGCTTCGATTCCGCTCATAATGGGCATTTGAATATCCATTAAAATTAGGTCGAAAGTTTCTTCTTTATACTTTTCGATAGCTACTTTTCCGTTTTCGGCAATATCCAGAATATGACCCTGTTTCGTTAACGTTACTTTCGCGAATTTTTGGTTAAGCATATTGTCTTCAACCAATAATATTTTTAAGGTACGCAATCCCGGATTATCGACATTGAAAATGCCTGAACTATTTTTATGTCGTGTAGAAATAGAGAGCGTAAACCAAAAATCGGAGCCTTGGTCAGCAACCGACTCAAACGAGAGGTAAGAATCCATCAACTTTAGAAGAGATTGCGCAATAGCCAGTCCTAAACCCACCCCGTTTAAAGATATCTTCGTCGTTATTTCATCCGCATTTAGCTCGTTTTTTAAAGTTCGGATCAACCCATTCTCCATACCTAAACCGGTATCTTTAACATTAAAGCGCAAAACGGATTTTTGATTTTCTTTATTGAGTTGCTCAATGGACAAAACAATTTCGCCTTCGCGCGTATGTCGAATAGCATTATTCAATAAGTTTATTAAGATTTGCTTCAAGCGCAATGAATCACCATACAAATAATCCGGAATTTTTTTATCGATAGTGATATTGAATTTAATGCCTTTTCCTTCGACTTTATAGTGAAGCAGTTCTTTAATTTCATCGACTAAATCCTCAATTTCAAAATAATCCGCTTCCAGTTTTAAGGAGTTATTCATCAAATGGGAGTAGTCTAAAATATCGTTTATAATGGATAAAAGATTGTCGTTATAATTGGAGATTAAGCTTACATAATCTTCTTGCTCGGCATTTAAATTGGTCATTCTCAAAACATCCAACATGCCCATTACACCATTCATTGGGATACGGATATTCTGACTGAGGTTTCTTAAAAAGATGGCTTGAGAACTTTGTAAATCGTGTTGCTGTTTCAAAAGTCCATCATATTTTTCCTGAATGTCCAACAGCTGTTTGCGCAAATCGGTTAATTCATTATCATTTTTCATAATTCAGGTACTTTAACGTGCCAAATTTGTGCATATTGTTTTCAATAATAGTATAGAGTTCCTTTCTGTCGATGGGTTTAGAGATATAATCATCAAATCCTGCAGCTAGGAATTTTTCTTTATCTCCGGTCATAGCGTAAGCCGTTTGAGCCACGAAAGGAATTTTATTCATAGCCGGCCATTTTTTCTTGTATTCCGTCAGAAGCATCATTCCATCCCAAGGCGAAGGTAAATTGATGTCGAGCAAAACAATATCAAAGAGTAGACCGGACTTAAAGGCTTCTTCCAGCTTTCTAAATCCATCGTCGCCATCAACAGCAATTTGAATTTCAGCACATTTGCCCAGCATATTTTCAAAAATCAAACGGTTCATTTTATCATCTTCCACAATAAAAATATGGGGATGATTATTTGCGTTGGACGCTGTTTTATGAACTAAGACATCCGCAACCTGAACCGTATCGTCTGTTCTTATTTGATCTTGAACAAGGTTAAGTGACAAAGAAACCTGGGTTCCGACATTCTTTTTTGATGCGATGCTGATTTCGCCCTTCATTAAATGAATGAGCTTGTGCGCCAAGGGAAGTCCTAATCCTGCACCTTGCTGAATTCGGCTATACCCTGTTCCGTCTTGTCGGAAAGCTTCGAAAATCTGTGATAAAAAGCTTTTATCAATGCCAATACCTGTATCTGAAATAATAATTTTTAGTGTGTTCTTAGATACATCTTTTCGAAAATCGACCGCAATTTTTCCGGTAAGCGTATATTTTAGCGCATTGTCGAGTATAAGATCGAGTGCTTTTGCAAAAGCTTTAATATCTCCTCTAATGCTGTAATTTTCTTGCGGTGCATATTCAATTTTAATATTTTTTTGATTGGCGCCCCCTTCAATCTTTTTTAGCGCATCCTTAAGCACCGAATTGACATCAAAAACATCCATTTTTAAATCGTAATCTTTGGCTTCGATTCGACTTAAATCTATAATATGGCCCATCAATTCAAGCAAATGTTTACTGCTTTCGGCAATGCTTAGCACCATATTGTGCATTTCCGGATTTTCATTGGCATCAATTCTATTTTTAAGCATATCAGAAAATCCGATAATTCCACTCAGCGGAGTTCTGATTTCTCTACTCATACTTGAGAGGTAGGTGTTTTTTAAGAAGTTTGTTTCTTCCGCTTTCTTTAATGCAATATTTCGGTTTTCAATTTGCTCTTGAAGCGCTTTTGTTTTCTCATTTATTTTCGAGTCGATGGAATCGTGTTTTGCGTTCAGATCCTTATTTAGGAGTTGAATTTTTTGCTCGAGTAATTCGTTGTTGTGTAAAACCTGTCTGTTTTTTTTTCGAGTGCTGCTATACAGTATCAATAAACTGATAAGAAGGATCACACTGCCACCAATAATCAGGTAAAAGATAAAATTAGATACAATAAATTGACTTAAAAAAAGCATAGAATTAAGGTAGTTTTTTAGCTACAAATAAGTTTTCATTGCTATTTAATGCATAGCGGTCGATGTATTCTTTTCCCCAAGTTTCGTTCTTAGGGTTAAATTGTTCTACTTGAAAGCCCACAAACTCAAGACGTTTAGGGTAATCTTTTCCGTAAACACGCACATGGTCAAACTGACCATAATGCTTTTCTCTTTCTTTTGGCTCTACAATAGATTCGTCTTCGTAAGTGTTTTCTAGTTGGTTGGAGTGGGGGACTTGTAAAATAGCCCAGCCACCGGGTTTTAAAATACGGTAGATTTCTTTAAGTGCTTGTGTGTCGTCAGGAATATGTTCGAGGACATGATTACAAACGATAATGTCATAAGTATTATCGTCAATGGCAAGTTTGGTAATATCCAATTCCAGCGTTTTACGATCGTAATAATAGCCCATATTTTTTACTCCTTTAACACCATAAGTATATTCTACATGTGCCAAAGATTGGAACAGTTCTTTTAGCCAGGCTTCCGGAGCAATATGAAGAACACGCGTCGGTTTTTTAGATGTGAAAATATCGGTCTTTTTTTCCAAATAGAGATGAATTAAACGGTCGCGATCTTTGGAATAACAACGCGGACAAGTGCAATTATCGCGTAAACCACTTCCAATGATTTGGTATTTGGTAATCACGGGATGGGTTTCACCATCAGTCAGCATTTTCCGAAAACTATGTTTACAATACGGACAATGGTATTTATTACCTTTATAATACAAGCCCAACATTTTTTGATAGGTTCCTCTGATTTTTTTTCCTAACCAGACCGGAATTAATCTTTTTAAACTTTGCTTTAGTGTATTCATATTAGTTTCCTCTTTTGGCACGCTCCCATTTAACAGATTGATTTCCTTTTAAATACCTATTTAACCCCATAAAAACCGATAGATTCATAATAAAGAAATAATAGGGGACAAATAGCACTTTAACTTTAATTTGTTTATTCTCTAAAAACCAGCCTAATAATGCAGCGACATAAAAAAGTATTTGTCCCCAAAATAGGATGGTGAAAACATTACTAAAGTCTGTAAATCCTTCGTTTAGTGTAATATAAAAATTCAAAAGTAGAATAATGGCTAAGGCAAATGGTGTAATCGTCCATCTTAATACACGGTGTGATACAAACTGAAACGATAGCCAACCGTATTTAAAAATGTTAAACAGCGGGAGCAAACGAAGGATAGATTGAATGCCTCCGGCTGAGATCCTTACTTTTCTTTTAAGTTCTTCTTTTACATTTGCCGATGCGGTTTCAATGGCATAGGCTTCAGGATCGTACTGAATTGTATACCCTTTCATAGCCACCCGCAGCGATATCATCATATCATCTAAAAGCGTATCTTTTTCAACGTGCTGGAATAATTCGGTTCGGATAGCAAACAATTCACCGGCAGCACCCACCACCGAATACAATTCGGCATCCCATTTTTTAAGCGTCGATTCGTATTTCCAATAAATGCCTTCTGTTCCGGCCGCAGCGTCTTTATCTTTCGAATAGATTCTTTTTTCGCCCGAAACACAACCCACTTTGGGATCTGCAAATAAATTTACGATTCTTCTGACCGATTCTTTGCCTAAAGCGGTATTTCCATCAGAGAAAATAACGATTGGCGTTTTTACAAAAGCCATTCCTCGATTCATCGCACCAATTTTTCCACCTCTGGCATCCTCGTGATATACTTCAATACCTTGATTGGTATATTTTTTTAATATTTCTGGAGTGCCGTCATCAGAGCCATCGGTAACCCAAACTTGCTTTAACTTCTCTTTGGGGTATTCTAAAGAGAGCGAATTGGCCACTTTTTCGTTAACATAGTCTTTCTCATTGTAAGCAGCGACAAATAAAGTTACTTCGGGTTCGTAATCCGTATTGATAGGGCTGGGCTTTTTGAATATTCTTTTAATCCGAACTAAAAAATAAAGTACAATACCATATCCCAAATAGGTATAAAAAATAATAAAAAGAAAAATCCAGAAAATAATTTTTAAAGTTAGCATTGTCCTACTATTTTATTAATAAGTACATAATTAATCCCTCATCTTAAAAAAGAATATAAATTTAAAGATACTAAAATAAAAGGAGAGTTTGAGTTCATTTTCATTGATTAAGAATAAGTGATTGCATAACGGTTAAAATGCAAATACATATTATTACAGCTCTAAATTACTTAATAATATGAAATAGCCACTGAAAAATCGAAAAAATGCTTATTTATTTCGAAAATGGATGACCAATATGGCACCGAAAATAACGAGAAGTGCGCCGGCAAATGTTTTTATTCCCATCAACGACGTTTCAATCCATTGCACATCGAGATAGAATAAAAAGGTCATCGCAGCAAAAGTAATAATAGGATTGATGCTGATAATCACACTTACCTTATTTACTTGTGTGTATTTGAAAGCTAAGGCCAGAAATCCATAAGCAATTATGGTATTTAAGCCCAAGAAAATCATCAAAAGCCATTGCCCGAAACTTAAAGTTAAAAACAGGCTGAAATCGACAAAAGGAATATACAAAAGCGCGGGTACTGAGAAAATAATGATATTAAGCAATTGTGTATCAAATGATTTCACCAAATGCTTTTGAAGCGAAGCGTAAAGCACCCAGCCTAAAGCTCCGGCCACCACCCAGAAAAAACCTTTGTTAAACAGATTAACCTTATCCGCCAAAATACCTTCAATTTGATTATAATAAAAAACAGACAAACCCAAAAAAGCGATTAAAAAACCGATCATTTGCATTCGGCCAATTTTTTCTTTGTAAACAACAAAGCCTACAATTCCGAGTAGGATAGGACCAAGTTGCATAACAACTTGAGCTGTACTTGGCGAGGTATAATGTATTCCGGTGGTGAATCCAAAATAATTGAGACTCAATCCTAAGGCAGCAATAATTGCCAATAAGGGTGGCTTTTTAAAAATGGCCAATTTTTTGGGTTGAAAAATGATATAGTAAACAAAGAGAATTAAAAAGGCAAAGAAAAAGCGAAACCAAACAATGTTTACGGCCGGCATAAATTGCAAACCAACTTTTAATGCTATAGCTAAAAATCCCCAAAATAAAGCGGTAATGCTCGCGTATATAACGCCTTTGTACTGATTAAAAAATAATTTCATGCTCGTTATCAGTATATTATACTTGTTTTAAATTGGAATAAATTGATGGCGAAATTACTTAAAAATTAATACCTTCGTTGCTATGGCAAAAGAATACTTTTATACATGTGTTAACTGTAACGCAAGCTATACAAATACTAAAATTCATTATTTGTGTCCGGAGTGTGCAAAGGACAATAGGGAAGGAGCACCTTTGAAAGGGGTTTTAAAAGTTTTGTATCCCTACGCCGCATTAAAGGCTAAATTGAATGAGGAACCTGATTTTTTAAAAAAGACAGACTATTTGGATTTACTGCCCATAGAAAACTGGAAAAGTTGGCCTTCGCTTTTCGTAGGCAAAACGCCGGTTTATTCTTTTGATCAAGAGCTTAATAAGAAGGATACGTTTTCGCTTCATTTAAAGGTGGAATCATCCAATCCCACTTTTTCGTTTAAAGATCGTGCTTCTGCCTTGGTATCCGCTTTCGCAAAAGAAAAAAATATCCAAACCATAGTTGCTGCTTCTACAGGAAATGCAGGATCTTCTCTTGCCGGAATTTGTGCTTCGCAAAAGCAGAATGCCATTATTTTGGTTCCTCAAAATGCGCCAAAAGCCAAACTGACGCAAGTGCTTATGTATGGAGCTCAACTAATTCCTGTAAAAGGAAATTATGACCAAGCTTACGATTTGAGTTTATCACTTAGTGAGAAAAAAGGCTGGTATAATCGAAATACTGCTTTTAATCCTTTAACCATAGAAGGAAAAAAAACGGTTTCTTTTGAATTGTATGAGCAATTGCCTAAGATCCCCGATCATCTTTTTGTTCCGGTTGGTGATGGTGTAATTTTAGCGGGAGTTTACAAAGGTTTTGAAGATTTGCTTGCCTTGGGTTTGATAGCAAAAATGCCTCATATTATTGCCGTTCAAGCCGATGGAAGTTCAAATTTAATCGACAATCTGAATACAGAAAATCCTGTCTTTAAGGCGGCCTCGACAATAGCAGATTCTATTTCCGTTGATATTCCACGTAATTATTTTATGGCCAAAGATTTTTTGAATCGTTATAATGGAGCGGGTATAAAGGTGACCGATACCGAAATCTTGGAAGCTTCCCAAATTTTGGCTAGCCAATTTGGCTTATTCGTTGAGCCTGCAGCAGCATCAGCTTATGCCGGATTACTGAAATTCAAGAATAAAATAGCTAAGAATGAGCAGGTTGTGGTTTTGCTCACCGGAAATGGTTTAAAAGATATCGTTTCAGTTTCTTCTTTATTGGATTTTCCCGATCCGGTAGATTTGAAGCATTTTAATTTTGATCAGTATTGATTAACCAAATTTGCGTTTTAATGTACTGAAAAATGCGATTTTAGCCGAAAGAGTAGTAAGATTTTTATACATTTGTCCGCATAAAGCAATACATATAACTTATTTAATGGAAAATAAAGAACAACTCAATCAGAATCTTGAAGAGGACAAAAAACCTATTCAAGAGGAGAATGCTGATACTGTTCAAGAAGCAGTTGAAAACAATACGGAAACAGAATCTCCAAACGCTACACCTACAGACGAAGTTGCTGAAGGACAAGGCGAATCGAAAAAAGAAGAACTTAATGTTGAACCGGATGATGAATCCTACGATTTTGGTCCCGATGAAGAGAGCGACGTGGATGAGCATGACGATGACGAAGACGACGATGACGATGATGACGATGGTCAAGAAGAAGTTGAAATAAGCGACGAAGCTTATGAAGAACAGTATAAAGGAGCTAAACTATCCGATTTATTAACCGTTTTGGAAGTTTTAGCCGAAGAAGAAGAGCTTAAAAAAAGCCGTTCTAAAATTGCCGTTCTACGTCGGTTGATCGATACCCAATTGGCTGAAATTGAAAAAACAGCTTTGGAAAAGTTCTTGGCCGATGACGGAATTGAAGCCGAATTTTCGCTCGAAGAAACCGATGAGCATCTTCGCTATAAGAAGGTTTTGGGGATCTTGCGAGTAAAAAGAGGCAAGTTAAGAGCGCAACAAGAACTACAACAACAAGAAAACTTAGAAAAGAAGAAAGAGCTGCTCG
>JBFHQD010000109.1:0-10150 GCA_041592395.1 Bacteroidales bacterium
GTTCGATACTGATGGCGAATTTTGATTCTATAAATTCTATTGCTATCCTCTCCAATCCTATTAATCTCGACCAGATTAAAGAGATCGATAAGGTAATAAGACACTTGCAAACGTATAAAAAACACACTTTTCCTCTTCTTTATTTTGATAAACCTATTGATAATTCTATATTTACCGATGAAAATGATTGGAGTAGAATGGGCAAAGAAACCGGTGCGGAATCTCAATCATCGAAAAAAAAGCAACTCTTAGATCAATTTTTAGAAAAAAATAACGCGGATTTGGTCGACCTTAGTTTTTCACCAATTTTTACAAAAAATAACGATTGGAGTAAATTGTGTAAAAAAAATTGCAATTGGATAGGAAAGCCTAAACAAGACCCTAATCTAAATCGTTTTATTCAGAAAGATTTTGATTTATTAATTGACCTTAGTTTCACAAAAAATTATAGCTTGCACTACGTTTTCAATCAATCAAAATCGAAATTAAAAATAATGAGCACAAATGACCATAGTCAGTATTTTGCAGATCTGTCTCTAACAACTGCCAATCCGCAAAATAAGCTCGCTTTTATTAAAGAAATTATTCATTATCTAACGGTCATTAATAAAGACGCACAATGAGAAATTCAGAATTTATTGGAACCGGAGTAGCTTTAACTACACCGTTTCACAAATACGGTACTGTTGATTTTACATCGCTTGGCAACCTTATAGAGCATGTGATTAAGGGTGGAGTTGATTATGTTGTTGCCTTAGGAACAACTTCGGAAGCAGCTACACTTACCGAAGACGAACGTAAGGCCGTTCTTAATTTTATTATTGAAAACGTAAATAAACGCGTTCCAATAGTTGTTGGTATGGGAGGTAACAACACGCAAGCCGTTGTTGAAACCATCAAGCATTGCGATCTTGAAGGAATTGATGCCATTTTATCAGTTACACCTTATTACAACAAACCCAACCAAAAGGGACTGTATTATCATTACAAGGCCATTGCCAGTATTTCGCCTTTACCCATCATACTGTATAATGTACCGAGTCGTACTTGTGTAAATATGACCGCTGAAACCACGCTTAAACTTGCCCAAGATCACACCAATATTATTGGAACAAAAGAAGCCTCGGGAAATATGGTTCAGATAATGAATATTTTAAAAGATAAACCCGAAGATTTTCTCGTTATTTCGGGCGATGATCCATTAACTAATTCGATGGTTGCTTTGGGTGGTGCCGGTGTAATTAGTGTAACAGCAAATGCTTATCCTGCGGAATTCAAACAACTTGTTCAAGCCGGTTTGACTAAAGACTTTGAAAAATCAAATACCTTAAATAATGCCTTACTTCCTTTTATGGAAGCTATTTTTGAAGATGGTAATCCGGCCGGAATTAAAGCTGCACTGAGTATTATGGGCTTAATGAAAAATAATTTACGTCTGCCTTTGGTTAAAACCAATGTGCCAACGCTGAATAAAATCAAGTCTTTTATTGAAGAATTTAAAAGCCCGATTGGTTCCTGAATTTAATTTCCACAAAGATGAAACATAAAATTATAAACAGATGAAATGAGGCCTATAAAAAGATTTTTCATCCTGAGTTTAATGATGATCATTTACTTTAACCAAGTAAATGCACAGAGTGAAAAATGGCAAATTATTGATCACGCATTTAAAAACAAAAAAGAACTTTATTTTAGTTTTACTTTCCAATCGAAAAATCAGCTTAACCTACTCTCTAAAATTATTTCGATCGATAAAATTGAAGGACAAAAAGCTTATGCTTATGCTAGTCGCGATGACTTTGATCAGTTTCTAGACTCATCCACTGAATATCAAATCCTTGAACATCCAAACAGCTTGTTTACGGCAACTATGTTCGATGCACAGTTAAAGAAAACCTATGCTTGGGATAGCTACCTTACTTACGAAGATTATGTGGATATAATGTATCAATTTGCTGCGGACTACCCCACTATATGTCAGGTTTTTAGTATTGGCGAATCGGTAGAAGGCCGAGAAATTCTGATGGCCAAAATATCGGATAATATCGCTAATACAGAGGATGAACCGCAATTTTTGTATTCCGGACAAATCCATGGCGACGAACTGGTTACTTCCATTTTGATGCTCCGCTTAATCGATTACCTTACCTCAAATTACGGTTCGGATGCGCAGGTAAATAATTTAGTTAACGAAATAGAAATCTGGATTAATCCTTTAGCAAATCCCGATGGATTATATGCAGGAGGTAACCAAACGGTGAATGGAGCCACCCGTTTTAATGCCAATGGGGTTGACATCAACCGCAATTTCCCCGACCCTGAAGATGGCGATCATCCCGATGGCAAAAGCTGGCAAACCGAAACTTTGGCTTTTATAAAATTGGCCGATGGACAACATTTTACAATGTCGGCAAATACGCATGCAGGCGTCGAAGTGGTTAATTATCCATGGGACACATGGAGCAGACTTGCAGCCGACGATAATTGGTGGCAATTGGTTGCTCACGAATACGCCGATTTAGCACAGGCAAATTCTCCCTCCGGATATATGGAAGGATGGGACGATGGAATTACAAATGGCTATGACTGGTATTCCGTGGCCGGTGGCCGACAAGATTATATGAATTATTTTCATCAATGCAGAGAAGTTACCCTTGAGCAATCCATAGCAAAATTTCTTTCGAGCGACAAATTACCCGCCTTTTGGGATTATAATAAACAAGCGATGCTCAACTATTTAGAGCAAGTAACTTATGGTTTTCGCGGAAAAATTACGGATGCAGAAACAGGAGATCCTATTCAAGCTAAAATAGAAATTGAAGGTCACGATTTCGACAATTCTTATGTAACATCAAATGCGCAAGGAAATTATTATCGCCCCATAAAATCAGGAACTTATACCCTCCAATTTTCGGCCGACGCTTACGATTCAAAAACGATCAGCAATCAAATAATAGGCGATTTCGACAGCAAAACAATCGATGTGCAACTTCAAAAAACAAGTACTGCGATTGATGAATCGATAAGTTCATCCATTCTTATTGTAAACCCGATAGTGAATCATCGCCTTAAAATCACGAGTCCGTTTGTGATTAAAGAAATTAAAATCTATTCCATACTCGGTCAATTGCTTTATGCCGAAAAAACAAATGCAAGCCAAATGGAGATTAATCTTGAACATTGGAAAGGAGCTGTTTACCTTATCGATTTGGAAATTAGCAGCGGAAAACACATCCAAAAAAAGATTCTAGCAAATTGAAAAATTGGTTAAATAATCATAAAAGAGCTGTCAAAGCCTTGTCAATCTTAAAATTTAGCAGAAATTAGCAAACGCATTTAATAACAAAGAGCAGTATTTGTTAATTAAGAAAACTGCTGAAAATCACCTAAAAATAATTGTTTTATTATTGATTGAAAAAATATACTTTTGCAAAATGTTTAAAACCCGACTTACTTTATTGGCTTTTATGCTGATTACTATAGGATTGAGCTCTTGTGGGAAATTCCAAAAATTACTCAAGAGCACCGACTATGAAGAAAAATATGCGATGGCGCTAGAATTTTTCGAAAATGAGGATTACAATAAGACTTTACAACTTTTCGATCAGATTTCGCCTATATATCGTGGAACAGATAAAGCACAAAAAATTGAATTTATGTATGCGATGTGCCATTATAATCAACGCGATTATATCTTGGCAAGCTATTATTTCAAAAGATTTTACCAGGCTTATCCAAAAGCGCCGGAGGCTGAACAAGCTTTATTCTTAAGTGCTTATTCCAATTATATGGATTCGCCTCGAGCGAGTCTCGATCAAAAAACAACGGTAGAAGCCATACAAGAAATGAAATTGTTTATTTCTCGCTTTCCGAAAAGCGATAAAGTGGCAGAAGCTAACGAACTTATCGAGGAAATGGATAGTCGTTTAGAATTAAAAGCCTTTAATATGGCTAAGCTCTATCTTAAGATGAACGATTATAAAGCAGCAGTTGCGGCATTTAAATCTTTCATCAAGCAATATCAATCAAGCATGTATCACGAAGAAGCCATGTTTTTGATTATCAAGGCGAATTACGAATATGCCGTGAATAGTATAGCCTACAAACAAGAAGAGCGCTTTTCGCAAACATCGGAGGCTTATGTCGATTTTGTTTCTCAATTTCCCGAAAGCGAATACTTAAAAGATGCGGATAAAATGAATGCTGTTGCAGCGACCTATATTACAAAACAAGTAGAATAAAAATAAACCTATATACAATGGATTACAAAAAAATCAAGACTGATACTGAGGCAGTAACACGTAAATTAAAAGATTTTGATACTCCTACAGGAAATATTTACGAATCTGTAGCTATCTTGTCCATGCGTGCCAATCAAATTGGAAAAGATATCAAGGAAGAATTAAACCGCAAAATCGAAGAATTTGCAACTCCCAATGACAATTTGGAAGAAATCTTTGAAAACAGAGAGCAAATAGAATTGGCTAAATTTTACGAAAGATTACCCAAGCCAACACTAATTGCCATTCAGGAGTTCCTCGATGATAATATTTATTATCGCAATCCTTCGAAAGATATGGATAGTTTAAACTAAAATCTTTTTGTTTAAACAGAACTTCTTTATGCTGATTCCGTATAGCTCGGAAGCGTAAAGAAGTTTTTTTATTTAGTGTTATGCAATTAAAAGGAAAAAAAATACTCGTTGGAATTACCGGAAGCATTGCCGCTTATAAAATACCCATTCTTGTTCGTTTATTGAAAAAAGAAGGGGCAGAAGTTCAGGTATTGATGACCGAAGCTTCGCGCGATTTTGTAAGTCAACTTACCTTGGCAACCTTATCGGGCAATCCGGCTTATCATTTACCTTTCAATGCACAGGATGGAAGTTGGAACAGTCATGTGGAATTTGGCCTTTGGGCCGATTTAATGCTGATTGCACCCCTTTCTGCATCAACGATGAGCAAGATGGCGCATGGCCAATCCGACAATCTTTTAACCACTACTTATCTTTCGGCAAAATGTCCTGTTTATTTTGCGCCTGCTATGGATTTGGATATGTTTGCACATCCAAGTACCAAAAAAAATATTGAAACATTACTTAGCTATGGCAACTATTTAATTGAAGCACAAACCGGGGAATTGGCAAGTGGTTTATGCGGTGCCGGCCGTATGGAAGAACCGGAAAAGATACTCGAAATCATCATTAATCATTTCAAAAAAAAAGATGATTTTGCAAACAAAAAAGTACTGATAAGTGCCGGACCAACTTACGAATCGATTGATCCCGTGCGTTTTATAGGAAATTTTTCGAGCGGGAAAATGGGCTATGCTCTAGCTCACGAATTCGCCAATCGCGGTGCTGAAGTAATTTTAGTAAGTGGTCCAAGTTCAGAAAAAGTAACACATCCTAGCATACAACGTTTGGGCGTTCAGTCGGCACAACAAATGTTCGAAGCTTGCAAAAACTTTTACGATAAGTGCGACATCGCCATTATGGCGGCTGCGGTAGCCGATTTCAAACCGAAAAATGTGCCTACAGCTAAGATAAAAAAAGAAGACGGCTTTAATAAAATTGAATTGGAACCAACCGTTGACATCTTAAAAACCCTTGGCTCATTAAAAAAACACCAACGCTTAATTGGTTTTGCATTAGAAACGACTAATGAGCTGGAAAACGCACATAAAAAGCTGCAAAGCAAAAATTGCGATGCCATTATTTTGAATTCTTTACAAGATGCAGGCGCCGGCTTTCAACACCAGACCAATAAAATTTCGATCATCGATAAATCGCTTCATAAAACAGATTATCCCTTAAAATCAAAAACAGAAGTGGCTGTTGATATATGTGACTTTATCCTGAAAATGAGTACCTAATTATTCCCTTGATCGGCTTTAGTTCCTTTTCTGATTAAAAAATAAGTTTTTCCTATGTGTTTTCCTTAGTGCTTCTTGGTGTTAAATTTTTACCGCTAAGAAAGTGCATCACGAAGTATATCATAAAGGCCAATAAATACGCTCCACTCATTGCCATTAAAATCATTCGCCTCTCTTTATTTATAAAAAGAAAAAAAGATAAATGCGCATTTTATGCTTTTCAAAATTCGAAACTAAATTTAAGTGGGAGCACTAAATTTTTATGCTTATTTTTATCCCCTAATAATTTTCATACAAGCCTTTCGTTTTGTTTGAAAAACAATGCAATTATGAATATCAAAAACTTTCCAATTTTAAGTTTAGTCATAGTTATTTGCCTCTTTGCTTTTAAAGCAAGCGGACAAGAAATTAATTGTCAGGTACAAGTCTCGGCACGACAAGTGGAAGGAACAGATCGATCTGTATTCGAAAACTTACAAAAAGCGCTCTATGAGTTTGTGAACGCGCGAAAATGGACGCCCTATACCTATAAATTAGAAGAACGTATCGAAGCTTCTATCCTACTCACAATCAACGAACAAATCTCAACGGAAAAATTTAGCGGTCAATTAAACTTAGTTTTAAAACGACCTGTTTACAAATCGAATTTCAATACCACTTTATTAAATTATATCGATAAAGATGTGGTGTTTACTTATGTGGAGAATGAACCCTTGGAATTTAGCGATAATTCGGTCGATAATAACCTCACCGCTATAATTGCTTTTTATATCAATATCTTCTTAGGACTCGATGGCGATTCTTTCAGTCCGCTAGGAGGAACACCTTATTTTGAGCGTGCACAAGCCATAGTTCAAAGTGCACAAAGCACAGGCGAAATCGGCTGGAGATCTTACGAAAGCCAAAAAAACCGGTATTGGTTAAGCGAAAATCTTTCAAATCCTATTTACCGTAAAGTACGTGAAAGTATTTACCAATATCACTTGCAAGGCCTTGACAATATGTACGATAATGCGGATATTGGACGAAATGCCATTGCCGAAAGCGTCAAATTATTAAGCCAAGCCAATGACGAAAAACCGGGTTCTTTATTGATACAATTGATTTTGGATGCAAAACGCGATGAATTGATTCAAATTTTTTCCGAAGGAGCACCAAATAGCAGAGCTGAAGTTGCAAATAGTTTAAAAGAAATGGATCCGGCCAACGGATCGCGTTATAATCAGATTCTTTCGCGTTAAATTTTATTGATTATGCTAATAAACTTGTCCATTTTTAATTATGTCCTCATCGATAATCTGAACATCGATTTTCAAAAAGGGTTTTCTGCAATTACCGGAGAAACAGGTGCCGGTAAATCGATTATTATAGGAGGATTAGGGTTAATTTTAGGAAAACGCGCAGATTCGGCTACTTTACTTGATCCGGAAAAGAAATGCATCATCGAAGGAGCTTTTGATATCGCCGCTTTTGATTTAAAACCCTTTTTCGACGAAAATGATCTGGATTTTGAAAACCCAACACGTGTGCGAAGAGAAATAACACCTCAAGGAAAAAGTCGCGCTTTTATCAACGACACACCGGTTAATTTAAACTTACTCAAACAGTTTGGCGAGTTGGTGATAGATATTCATTCGCAACACAATACGCTGCTAATTCACAATCCGGATTATCAACTGGATTTATTGGATGCCTTTGCCGGAAATGAGCAATTGAAAATTGGCTATACGGAGCATTATTTCGAATTTCGAAAAAATCAAGCCTTGGCCCAAAAAATTAAGAAAACAAATTGCTCAGGCTCAAGCCGATAATGATTATATCCGGTTTTTACTCGACGAATTAGAAGAGGCAAAAGTTGCTGTAGGCGAGATGGATGAAATTGAAAGCGAATTGAATGTTTTAAATCACGCCGAAGAAATCAAAACAGCTTGGTATAGCATTTCCAACGCGCTCAATAACGAAGGAAGCTTACTCGATCAGCTCAATGGATTATTGCAGCAACTCCGACCCTTACAATCCTATCAAAGCGAACTCGAAAACATCGCCACACGTTTAAATTCGGCGTATATCGAACTGGACGATATTGCTCGCGAAGCCAGTGCTATGGAAGATACTGTAGAGTTAGATCCCAATCGACAAGAATTTTTAAACGAACGTTTGGCACTTCTTTTTAAATTGACCAAGAAGCATCAAGCCAAGCATGCGGATGAGTTGCCGGAAATAGAAAAAACTTTAGCCGATCAGCTTTTTTCGAGCGACAAACTACAGGTGCAGTTAGTCGATTTAGAAAAACAGCTTTTGATCGATGAAAAAGAGCTGAATACCTTAGCTGATCAATTGCATACGGCACGAGAAGAAGCCGCATTACCTTTGGCTAAAAAGCTGGTAGAACAGTTGGTTCAACTCGGTATCCCCGATGCACAAATAAATCTTGTGCTTAAACCTCAATCCGAATTTTTAGAAAGCGGTCGTGATGAAGTGGATTTTCTCTTTTCGGCCAATGCCGGTTTAAAACCCGATTTAGTAAGTAAAACAGCCTCGGGAGGAGAACTTTCTCGATTGATGTTGGGCATAAAATATTTATTGGCGACTAAGAAAAACTTGCCCGGCATCATCTTCGATGAAATCGACAGTGGTGTATCTGGCGAAATAGCAGAGCGTTTAGGTACTTTAATGCATCAAATGGGTAAAAATATGCAAGTAATTTCGATTACCCACCTTCCACAAATAGCGGCATTAGCGGAAAATCATTATTTGGTTTATAAAAAAAATGAAACTACTTTTGCCCGCACAGAAATTAAAAAAATGTCTGATGATGAACGAATTGAAGAGCTTGCAGCTATGCTAAGCGGCTCAGAAATAAGCACATCGGCTCGTGAAAATGCACGAGTATTATTGCGAAAATAACAGATTATTAAAACAAATTTTATGGCCTATAATTTATTAAAAGGAAAAAAAGGGATCATCTTTGGAGCCCTAAACGATAAGTCAATTGCCTGGAAAGTAGCCGAAAAAGCGCACGAAGAAGGTGCTGAATTTTTGTTAACCAATACGCCTGTTTCTATGCGTTTTGGAGAGATTGACGAATTAGCAGCAAAATGCAATACCGAAGTCATTCCTGCCGACGCAACAAGTACAAAAGACTTAGAAAATCTGATTCAAGCAGCAATAGATAAATATGGCAAAATCGATTTTATTTTGCATTCCATAGGCATGTCGCCCAATGTGCGGAAGAAATTAACTTACGACAAGCTAAATTACGACTATTACCAAAAAACACTTGATATCTCAGCATTGTCATTTCATAAAATGATTTCGGTTTGTAAAGCCAAAGATGCTATAAATGATTGGGGTTCTATAGTTGCTTTATCCTATGTAGCCGCACAACGTACATTGTATGGATATAATGATATGGCTGATGCAAAATCGCTATTAGAGTCGATTGCACGCAGTTTTGGATATATTTATGGTCGCGAGAAAAAAGTACGAATCAATACCATCTCTCAGTCGCCAACACCAACTACTGCAGGTAGCGGAGTTAAAGGATTTGATGGCTTGATGGACTTTACAGAACGTATGTCGCCATTAGGAAATGCCACGGCCTCTGAATGTGCAGATTATTGCATCAGTATGTTTAGCGATTTAACACGAAAAGTCACCATGCAAAACCTCTTCCACGATGGCGGTTTTTCGAGCATGGGAATGAGCATACGAGCTATGGAGCAATACAATAAAAGTTTTGATATTATTCCGGAGGATTAAGAATACTTCACAATTTACTAAACGCCAATTCACAATGTGGGTTGGCGTTTTTTTTCTCATTACAAGCAGAACAAGAAAAAAAGAAGGCCTTTTTGATTTAAAAGCGCTGAGCAAGGTATTTAAATCCCCTATTTTATTTGATGATAATCTTTCCGCTAAACGATTTGCCGGCGTAAATAATCTTGTAAAAATAAACGCCTCTTTTAAAGCCGCTAACATCGATTTGTTTAGTTTCCGACAGTGTTTGTGATACCATTTCTTTTCCTTGCATATCAAATAATTGAACAATTGCCGAGGGAGCACCCACATCAAAAACAACATAATCTGAAGCCGGGTTTGGATAGGTTTTTAGCTCTGGTATTAGGATATCTTGCTCCACTGCACTTATAACTTGGCCGGAGTAATAATAGGTATCTCTATCATCTAAAATCCAAAGTTCCGCAGCATTATTCCACTGATAATTAACCGATTGACTTCTATTTCCCTGGTAATCGTAACTTATTTCAGATTTAGA
>JBFHQD010000110.1:0-10107 GCA_041592395.1 Bacteroidales bacterium
TATGCCGGACATCTTTCTATACTGGCAAAAGAAGCCGCCGAAAAAAACTACGATGCCGTTATTGTAGTTGGTGGAGATGGGTCTGTAAATGAAGCCACACAAGCGCTAACAGGAACAGAAACAGCGCTTGGCATTATTCCTATTGGATCGGGAAATGGCTTGGCTCGGTTTTTAAAAATTCCGATGAATATTACACAAGCCGTGCATCGTATAAATGCATTTCAACAGAAAAGAATCGATACTGCCGATATCAATACACATAAATTTGTCAATCTTGCCGGCATCGGATTTGATGCCCATGTGGCCAAACAATTTGAGCTATCACATCAACGCGGATTTCGAAATTATGCAAAGATAAGTCTGCGCGAATTTTTTAAATACCGCGAGCAGCACTATAAAATCAGCTTGGATGGAAAAGCAATAGACACTACCGCTTTTATGATTGTTTTTGCGAACTCTAATCAATTCGGGAATAATTTTGTAATAGCACCACAGGCAAAAATAGACGATGCTAAGCTCGACGTTTGCATTATCCAAAAACCAAAACTATATCAAATCCCAACTGTTCTCCTCAAAATCATCTGTAAAAAGGCGCATACTTCACGTTTAGTTAAAATTCACAAAGCCAGTCAAATTACAATTGAGTTATCAAAAAAAACAATCCTAAATAAAGACGGAGAAGCTCTTGAGCAAGACAAAGAAATACGGATCAAAGTAAATCCTTTATCTTTGTCGGTAATTATTTAAGCCCTAAAACGATGTCGAAAAAGAAGAAAAATAAAGCTATAATTGGTGATATTATGTATTCTACCAATCCGGATTTTGAATACGAATTTGAACAAGAAACAGAAACTTTAGCACCTGCAGATCAAGATTTGCGTATTTGGCTCGATCGCAAACATAGAGGCGGGAAACAAGCAACACTGATAAAAGGATTTGTTGGTAACGATGCTGATTTAAAAGATTTGGCTAAAATCTTAAAAACAAAATGCGGCGTTGGCGGCTCATCAAAAGATGGTGAAATCATTATTCAGGGCGATTTTAGAGATAAAGTACTTGATATTCTAAGCGGTTTGGGCTATAAAGCCAAAAAAGCAGGGGCATAAAAAAACCTGTCCGCGAATTGAGGAACAGGTTTTAAAATTTTTCTAAATCCTTTATTTAGTATTCATCTTCGTTAAAGAAGAAATCTTCTTTTGTTGGATAATCAGGCCATAAATCTTCGATACGATCATAAGCTTCGCCCTCATCTTCAATCTCTGCTAAGTTTTCTGCCACTTCTTGTGGTGCTCCTGAACGAATACAAAAATCGATTAATTCTTCTTTAGTAGCTGGCCATGGGGCATCTTCCAACTTTGAGGCTAATTCTAAGGTCCAATACATAGTTATAACAATTTTGTAATTTTTGCAAAAATAATTTTTTTTCACAAAAAAACAAGCCTGTTTTTAAAATCGTTAAAAAAAGCTATAAACAACTGTTAATAAGTATTTTACACCGATATTCAACTGTTTGAATATCAATTAAATATAATATTTACCGGCCAAAAATGACTTATATGACCAAGTGAAGGTAAATAACCTGATTAAAACACCTGTTATTTTGCGAATGAATTGAGAATCAAAAAAATGCAAAAACGAATTAATTTCGTCTTGATTTATTAATTTTCCTTTAAAATAACGTCGTCGTATTCAATCTCAAAGGCCATCTTATGTTTGGCTTCTTCTTGGGCAAGGCCCCAAAATAAATCTTTAAATCCGGCATCGGTCGTTGTTGAAGCCAATTTCGTGTACAAGCGATAGGCTGCTTTTTCACGTTTCATAGCCAAAATCAAAGCATCTTGATAGGTCATATTATCACTAACAGCTTGCCGAACCACATAATCGGCCACTTTCATATCGAGGATATTTTGTTGTTCTATTTGAAAAACGCCTTCCTTTTTAATTTTTATCAGTTTTTCTTTATGACCAATCTCTTCATGAGCATAAAGTTTAAAGGTTTCGCGTATACTTTTATCTTTACTAGTTTCGGCCAATTTAAAATAAAAATCAGCTGCATTTTGCTCATTTTCAATGGCAAAATCTAAAATTTCATCTACAGTTTTAAAGGCTTTCATTGGTTTTATATTTATCGGATAAAGATAGGGATTTTCGATTGTTGAACAGTCCTTATAAACGAAAAACCTTTTAACTTTGCGGAAAAACGCATTATGTCTAAAATTCGACTGGCGATAAATGGTTTTGGCCGAATCGGTCGTGCAACCTTTAGAAACCTCATTTCAAATACCAATATTGAAGTTATAGCAATCAACGATTTAACGGATACAGCTACTCTTGCTCATTTACTTAAATACGATACCGTTCATCGCTTACTAAAAGCAGAAATTGATTTCGACGATAATCACTTGATAATTAACGGTTTCAAGACGTTAATTATCAAGGAAAAAGACCCCGAAAAATTGCCTTGGAAAGATTTAAAAATTGATGTCGTTATTGAATCGACCGGATTATTTGCCACAAAAGCGGGGGCTGAAAAACATTTAAGTGCCGGTGCCGGAAAGGTCATTTTATCAGCTCCGGCCAAAGGCGAAAATAGCGAAGACATTCCTTTTGTTGTTTTGGGCATAAACAACGATATCATTGCCACAGCAGATCGTATTATTTCGAATGCCAGTTGTACCACAAATAATGTAGCACCTTTAATAAAAATATTGGATGATAAGTGGGGTATAGAAAAAGGGTTTATCACTACCGTGCACAGTTATACGAAAGATCAGAATATTTTAGACGGTCCGCATGCCGACCTTCGTCGAGGACGAACAGCAGCAGAAAATATTGTACCTACAACTACAGGTGCAGCAAAAGCAGTCACCCGAATTTTTCCACATTTAGCAAAAAATATTGGGGGTGCCGGGATTCGTGTACCTGTTCCTGATGGTTCCTTAACCGACCTCACTTGCACTT
Organism: Bacteroidales bacterium; assembly: GCA_041592395.1. Lineage (GTDB taxonomy): Bacteria > Bacteroidota > Bacteroidia > Bacteroidales > UBA12170 > UBA12170. The sequence continues at coordinate 2,962 of JBFHQD010000110.1, forward strand.
TAAGAAAACCGGCTTGTGTTTCTGAAATAAACGATGCTTTTAAAGCTGCAGCCCAAAACGAATTAAAAGGAATATTAGAATATACCGAAGATCCTATAGTTTCGAGAGACGTTATCGGGAATACACATTCGGCTGTTTTCGATGCCAAATTAACGGCTGTTTTAGGCGATAAAAACAAATTGGTTAAAGTAATTGCTTGGTACGATAATGAGATTGGTTATTCCACGCGTTTGGTTGAATTGGTTGAGCTTTTTGCTTGATTATAGATTCGAAGGTAATATTTTAAGCTATTACACTGCCAAATGCATCCCTTTGGGAAAAGGAGCTCAGAGTAGACTCAAAGTTTCACAGAGAAATAAAATTAAGTGCTTCACTTTGTGTAACTAAAACCTTTCGTTGTGAAATTCTGTGTTATAATTATTCTCATTTTTAAAACCTCCTTGTTATAAAAAAAACCCGCACCAAATAAATGCTGCGGGTTTCAATCTTAAACAACGTATTGACTAACGGTGTCCTAACATTTTTCGTGGATCAACAATCTTTGTAAACTCTTCGTCGGTTAAATAACCCAATTCCAAAGTAGCTTCGCGCAGTGTCGTTCCTTCTTTATGTGCTTTCTTGGCAATTTTGGCAGCCGCTTCGTAGCCAATATGCGTATTTAAAGCTGTAACTAACATCAGCGAATTATCGAGGTTTTCTTTGATAACAGTCTCATTAGCTTCAATTCCAACAGCCGCATTATCGTTGAACGAAACACAAGCATCACCCAATAAACGCGCCGCTTGCAACAAATTATAAATCATTACGGGTTTAAATACATTCAATTGAAAATGGCCTTGCATACCTCCGGCAGTAATGGCTGCATCATTACCAATAACTTGCGCACAAACCATAGTCAAAGCTTCGTTTTGTGTAGGATTTACCTTACCGGGCATAATAGAAGAACCGGGCTCATTTTCGGGCAAACGAATTTCGCCGATAGAGCAACGAGGTCCTGAAGCCAAAACGCGAATATTATTACCGATATGCATCAAACTAACCGCTAGAGTCTTTAATGCACCTGAAGTTTCAACAATAGCATCATGCGCAGAAAGCGCTTCAAATTTATTTTTAGCTGTAACAAAAGGGAATCCGGTTAATTCAGCAATTGTTTGTGCCACTTTAACATCATAACCTTTTGGTGTATTTAATCCTGTTCCAACGGCAGTTCCGCCAAGTGCCAATTCAGCCAAATGAGGAAGCGTATTTTTTAAGGCGACCAAACCATGATCGAGTTGCGACACATAACCGCCGATTTCATCACCTAAAGTCAATGGTGTGGCATCCATCAAGTGTGTACGACCCGTTTTTACAATGTCTTTAAATGCTTCTGCTTTTTTAGCAAGTGTATCACGTAAAAGTTCAACGCCCGGAATAGTGACTTCAACAATCATTTTATAGGCTGCAATATGCATAGCCGTAGGAAAAGTATCATTCGAAGATTGTGATTTATTCACATCATCGTTGGGATGGATCATAGGTTTACCTTCGCCTAATTTATTTCCGGCTAAGACATGGGTTCTGTTCGAAATCACTTCGTTCACATTCATATTCGATTGTGTTCCTGAACCAGTTTGCCAAATAACCAATGGAAATTGATCGAATAATTTACCTTCTATGATTTCGTCGGCCGCTTGAGCAATCAAGTCTTTCTTTTCATCAGACAAAACGCCCAATGCATTGTTAGCAAGTGCTGCCGCTTTTTTTAAATATCCAAAAGCCTGAACAATTTCTCTTGGCATCGATCCTTCTTCACCAATTTTAAAATTCATTTTTGAGCGTTGTGTTTGAGCTCCCCAATATTTATCGGCAGGAACTTCAACATTGCCCATGGTGTCTTTTTCTATTCTGTATTCCATTGTTTTATGTTTATAGGTTGTTTTATTATATGTTTTGACTTGTAAATTTCAGCGTTTTTTATTTGAACAGTTCACCCACATTTTCGGCCGGATCACCAAGAACCGCTTTATTATCTTTGATAATAATTGGTCGCTGTATAAGTTTTGGATGCTCAAGCAATATGTTTATCCACTCCTGATCGCTCAAGGTTTTTCCTTTGTAATTTGCTTTATAAAGGGCTTCTTGTTTTCTAACAATATCCGCAGGTTTCACCCCTAATTTTTTCAGTGCTTGTTTTAAGCTCTCCTCCGTAAACGGATGGTCTTTCAAATAAAGCTTTAAATCAAATTCTTTGGTGAAAGATTCCAAGGCCTGAAGACCGGCTCTTGATTTCTTACATCTTGGGTTGTGGTAAATTGTAATCATTGAATTGGGTTTCTTTGATTCTAAGACTTCAAAATTAGAAAAATATCAGCTTAGATAAGGTTAAAAAAGATAAAATAGATTGGTTTTAGATTAGGAATACGTCAGTTTTTGGTTTTTCTCTATGTTTGCAAAAAGATTGGCCATGACACTTATCGATTTCTTTATCTTAGTGACTGCCGGTGTGGCTGTTGGATTTATTAACACTTTAGCCGGAGGAGGCTCCACTATTTCGCTATCTGTATTGATGCTTTTGGGATTATCGCCCACTATGGCCAACGGAACAAATCGCATTGGAATAGCCATTCAAAACATTGTTGGCGTTAGCAGTTTTAAGCAACAAGGGGTGTTGGAAACAAAGAAAGGGTTTCTTTTGGCTATTCCTGCAACGATAGGCTCTATCCTTGGTTCTTTTATTGCCGTGGATTTAAACGAGGCTGTTTTTGAGAAAGCTATGGGGATTATCCTCTTGCTTATGATGGGATTTACCCTTTTTAATCCCGACAAATTAATCAAAGAACAAACGGCACTTGTCAATAAAAAACTCAACTGGAAACAATATGTTTTGTTTTTCTTTATCGGTATTTATGGCGGATTTATCCACCTTGGAATCGGTTATTTTTTGTTGGCCTCCTTAATTATGGGAGCCGGATATGAGTTGGTTAAAGCAAATGCCGTTAAAGTGCTAATTGTTTTAGTGTACACTCCTTTTTCTCTGGCCGTTTTTATTTGGAACGATATGATTGACTATAAAATGGGCTTTACATTAGCCATAGGAACGGCTTTAGGCGCTTTTATTGCCAGTAGATTAGCCGTAAAACGCGGCGCAGGATTTGTTCGTTGGGTCATTGTCGTGATAATTCTTTTAACAGCCGCTCATTTATTCGGAATAGTTGATTTTAAAACAATTCTTTAAAAAACTATTCGGTTTTCTTTAAACGCTTTTTGTTCAGAATCTACCTGAAAATTATTTTGAATCATTTTAAATTACTGATACAGAATAATGTTAAAATATTTTTTTGATATATTAGCAAACCGATAGTTTTAAAATGTCAAAAAACTTGAACAGACTCTCAAATTGCGTATAAACTAGACTAAAATAAAAACATTACTGCCTATAATTAAATACAAGAATAGACTTTTACTTTATTAATATTAATCACAAAATTCCTACTTTATGATTCACAAATTAACCTTTAAAATTGCTTTAATAACAATTATTGGATTTTCTTTAACGGCAGTTGCACAGCCTAAAATGAAGCTTGGCAAAGTTTCTAAAGAAGAACTCCAAATGAGAGTGTACGAAAAAGACAGTACTGCCGAAGCACTTATTCTTGGCGAAAAGTATTATTTAAACACGAAGTTTTCACCAACTTCGAAAAACTTTGATCTCTATATCGAGGTCCACAGACGCATTAAGATTTTACATAATGATGCCATTGACGAATGGGGAAATTTAAGTTTTAACCTCTATGAAAATAATGGAAGAAGAGAAAAACTTGGCGCGTTTAAAGGCTATACTTTAAACTTGGTTAATGGTAAAATTGAAGAGGAAAAGCTGGGGCTAAAAGATGCATTTGATGAGCGCTCCTCAGAAAATTATACTACACGAAAATTTACTTTTAAAAATGTTCAGGTGGGAAGTATAATTGATTATTCCTATACAATTTATTCCGATTTTTATACACGTGTTCCGGATTTAGTATTTCAAAAGAGTATACCTGTAATGTGGAGTGAGATGACCTTCGAGTATCCCGAATATTTTAAATATAAGTATTTTATGACCGGATCTGTACCCGTTTACCATTCAGAAACAGAAAACTTACTTGAACATTCAGGCGGATATGAAATTCCCAAAATCTCCAATACCTGGGTATTAAAAGATATCCCCTCTTTGAAGCAATTAACATTTATGCGACCAGTAAGCAATTACAGAACAAAGATTAATTATGAGCTATATGGTGTCGATCTTCCGGGTCGCTTTTATGAAAACTATTCATCGAGTTGGGAAGAAATTAATCAGGATTTGATGAAAAGCGACAACTTTGGGAAATTATTAGATCGCTTAAATCTTACACAAAAAATTGCAGAAGATTTGAGTGTATCTGATTCTACAAATATGGAGAAAATAATTGCCGCCGTTAATTATGTTCAATCCAACTATATCTGGAATGATAAGATGAGAGTTTACCCTTCAGAAGAGTGGAAAAAAAACATAAAAGAACAAAAGGGAAACTCCGCCGATTTGAATTTCACCTTAATAGGTATTCTTAAAAACCTTGGGATTAATGCACATCCGGTTATTTTAAGTACACGTGCCAACGGAATTATTTTTGAGAGTTTTCCGGCAACTGAAGATTTCAATTATATTATTACCGCAATCGAAGAAGACGGAGAATTTATTTTGGTGGATCCAACATCAGAGTTTACAGGGTTAAATATTTTACCTGAACGATGCTTAAATGGCAAAGGCTTACTAATCAGCACTTCCGGATATAAATGGATTCCAATCGAAACCGGGGTTCCGTACAGTATTGACGAGTTTGTACAATTTTCGATTGACGAGGAATTAAAAGTACAGGCAAACTACCAAGCAAAATATTCCGACTATGCAGCTTATTTTCTAAGAAATGCGATAGATAAAAAAGGGGGCGAAAACAAATACATTGAAGAATCTATAGAAAGCCTCAAGGAATTTAATATTAGTGATTACAGCTTCCAAAATCTGAAAAACTTATCCAAACCTGTAGTTAAACAGTATATCGCTTCTCCGGAAGACTATATTCAAGAAATGGGAGATATAATTCTTTTTAGACCAATTCTTTATCCTAATTTCAAAGAGAATCCATTCAAAAAAGAAAAGCGTGATTTTCCGATTGATTTTACCTACCCAAGAAACTATGCACAGACGGCTATTATTGTTCTCCCCGAAGGTTATACATTCGATGAAATCCCCAAAAACCTAAGAATATCTGCGCCTGATAGATCTTTGTTTTTAAGTGTTAAATATTCAGTTGATGGCAACAAACTTAGCATGATAATGAGATATAATATTAGCAATAGTTTTTACAAAACAGCGCGCTACAATGAAATAAAAAGTTTTTTCGATAATATCGTTGCGAAAGAAAATGAACAAATTATCTTCCGTAAAATATAAGCCCGTATGAAAAAACTAATTGTCTTACTCTTTTTAAGTTTTTCATCCATCACTTTTGCTCAAAAAGAGATGGATGAAAAATGGCTTGAAATTCCAGAAAACTTAAAGGAAAATGCATCTGCAATTGTTCGTGATTATAAAGTAGAATATATACTCTATTCCGTCAATCATTTAGAAGAAAATGTTTCGATGATTCTATCCATTCTTGATAATGAAGGCAAAAAATTTGCAACTCAAGTTTGGCATTACGATATTTTTTCGAAATACAATTCAGGTGAAATTCAAATTTTTGATAAAAATGGAATTAGACTGGTAAAGAAAAATTTACGCGACATGAACGATTATGGCACTTCAGGTATGTCAAATTTCTTTGATGATTCTCGCTTGAAAGTCTATGAACCACTCATAAAAGAGACGCCCTATACAGTTATCATAAACTATTCTAAGAAACACAACGGGTTCTTTCAACTGCCATCTTGGAATCCTCAAACAAGTTCAAAAATTGCTGTTGAAAATGCAACTTTGACAATCCTCAACAAAGGAAATATTGACTTTAAATCGAAGCAGATCAACATCCAAAATCGAAACTTAGAGTTTACTGAAGAAAACCAAAAAAAGGAATGGAAAATACAAAATATTAAGGCTTTTAAACCTGAATCCTACGTCATATCTTCGCAATTACCCTCAATTACATTTCCATTGACTCAATTTCAAGTTCAAGGTTTTGCGGGAAATACAGAAACATGGGAAGGTTTCGGAAAATGGAGTGCCGATTTAATTAACGAACGCGATAAATTGCCAGAGGAAACAATAGCGAAAATTCTTGAAATGGTCAAAGATATTGATGATCCAAAAGAAAAAGCAAAAGTGATTTATGCTTGGATGCAAGAAAACACTCGTTATATAAGCATCCAATATGGAATTGGAGGATGGCAACCTTATACTGCACAAGAAGTAGATAATTTAAAATATGGAGATTGCAAAGCTCTTGCTAATTACACAAAGGCGCTATTCAAAGTAGCCGGTATTGACTCTTATTATTCGTTAATCAGAGCGGGTAGAGGTAAAAAATTCATCGATCAAAAATTTCCTTCCAACCAATTTAACCACGTTATACTTTGCATCCCATTTTCAGGAGATACAACTTGGGCAGAATGTACGGCAGACAATATTGCTCTTGGTTATTTAGGTGATTTTACGGATGATAGATACGCTTTAGTAATCAATGGTAATCAGAGTAGATTACATAAAACAACAGTGTATCCCAAGGAACAAAACATTCAGTTCCGAAAAGCAGATATCGACATTAATACAAACGGCTCAATACATGCAACTATAAAGACCGAGTTTTTAGGAATACAATCCAATTACCGACGGGCTCAAATAGATGAAGATGAGAAAGACAGGAAAAACTATTTATACAATTCTTTATCAATTCCTGGCTTTACTATTAAAAATCTAAATTATGAATATAAAAAAGATGTACTGCCCGAAATTATAGAGAACCTTGAAATAGATGCTGTAAAATATGCGAGTGTTACTAGTAACAGAATTTTTGTAGCCTTAAACCTGATGAATAAATCTGAGTATAAACCGGAAAAAGATACGGCAAGGAAAAATCCGATTTTTATTAGTTTGGCTTACATTGATAAAGATTCGTTAATTTATCAAATTCCCGAGGGGTATAA
>JBFHQD010000111.1:0-10103 GCA_041592395.1 Bacteroidales bacterium
CACCCAAAAAGCAATTCAAGCAGCCGGAGGTAATTTAACAATTTATGCGAGTCCCTGGAGCCCTCCGGCTTTTATGAAAACAAATAATTCGATGTTGCACGGTGGAAAACTGAAAGCGGAGTTTTATCAGCCTTGGGCAAATTATTATGCAAAATTTATTAAAGCCTACGAAAATGAAGGGATTCCTATTTGGGGATTAACCCTTCAAAACGAACCTATGGCTAAACAAATTTGGGAATCTTGCATATATACGGCAGAAGAAGAACGCGATTTTTTAAAAAATTATCTGGGACCAACGCTTCAAAAAGAGGGTTTGGGAGATAAGAAAATCATTGTTTGGGATCACAATAGGGATTTAATTTTTCAAAGAGCCAATGTGATTTTAAACGATCCTGAAGCAGCGAAATATGTTTGGGGTACAGGTTTTCATTGGTACGAAGATTGGAAAGATGGAACACCCATGTTTGAAAATGTAGATGCTGTAAATGAGGCATATCCGGATAAAAAATTGCTATTTACCGAAGGCTGTAACGAAGGTTATAACTTCAGTAGAATTGAAAATCAAGATCCGAAATTAGCCGAACGTTATGGCAAATCGATGATCAATGATTTTAACCGAGGCACAGTGGGTTGGACGGATTGGAATATTTTATTAGACGAAACAGGAGGTCCTAATCATGTGGGGAATTTATGTTTCGCACCTGTGCATGGCGATACAAAATCTGATGTACTCACGTTTACTTATTCCTATTATTATATTGGTCATTTTTCAAAGTTTATCCGCCCCCAAGCAAAAAGAATTTCGAGTGTTTCAAGTTCAAATAATTTATTAACGACTGCTTTTCTAAACGAAGATGGCAGTATAGCTATTATAGCAATGAATCTAGGCGATGAAGTTATTTCTTATACTTTGAGTATGAATGAAAAAACAGCTGAATTAAAAATGCCTGCTCACGCCATACAAACAATAACGATAAATCAAAATCTCTAATGAAGACAAATGATTTATTCGAATCACTATTAAAGAAATAAAATATGCAAAAATCATATACTATTATTATTAGTCTTGTTGTGGCTATGGGTGGTTTTCTGTTAGGTTTCGACAGTGCCGTTATATCGGGAGCTGTAAACGGAATTCGCTCGTATTTTGAAATGTCCGATTGGCAACTGGGATTTGCTGTTGGATGCGTGATATTTGGCGCAATGGCCGGAAATATTTTGGCCGGACCTTTGAGCGATAAATATGGCAGAAAAAAATTATTAATATTCACGGCTATGCTATTTACCATTTCCGCCTTATGGTCGGCTATGGCAACCAACTACATTGCTTTTGTTATTGCTCGAATTATTGGTGGTGTTGGAATTGGTGGTGCTATTTTAATTGCACCAATTTATATAGCTGAAATTGCTCCACCAAAATTAAGAGGAAGTTTAGTATCGCTTAATCAGTTGAACATTGTATTGGGTATTTCAGTAGCCTACTTCTCTAATTATTTTATGAAAGATATAGAAGGCGAGAGTTGGCGGTGGATGTTAGGCGTTGAAGCCATTCCTGCGCTTATCTATTTTCTTGCACTTTTTGCTGTCCCCAGAAGTCCTAGATGGTTAATTCAGCGATTAAATGAGGTAACGATTGCAAGAAAGATATTAGTTAGAATTGGGGGAGCAGAATTTGCAAACGAAACCATTGGTGAAATTCAAAGAGGAATTGATAAAAAAGAAGCTAAAGGAACTTATGCGGATTTCTTTAGCAGAAAAATGCGCGTGATTGTTATCATCGCTTTTGGATTGGCTTTTTTTCAGCAAATAACCGGAATCAATGCAATCTTTTATTATGCGCCTACCATTTTTGAACAAGCGGGAGGCAGTACAGATGCTTCTTTTTTGCAGGCAATTGTAGTGGGTCTGACTAACCTAATATTCACATTTGTAGCCATTTGGTTCATTGATAAATTAGGCAGAAAGCCGCTTTTGTTAATTGGTACATCGGCCATGGCCATCGCATTATCAATGGCAACATTTGCCTTTTATAAGGCAAGCTACGAGTTTAACGATACGACTATTTCTAAAATAGAAAATCTGGAAATCCGAATCGAACTCAACGAATTAAACGGAGCAACGTTTTATTCGCAAAAAGAATTGTTTGCTAAGGTTGAACCAATGTTAACCGAAAACCAATTTAAAGAATTTCGAACGAATGAGCTGAAGCATTTCATTCGTATTAATGCCGTTTTGGTCTTGGTAGCTATCTTGTTGTATGTAGCTGCTTTTGCTATTTCGCTGGGGCCAGTTATGTGGACGATGTTGTCGGAAATATTCCCCGGAAATGTAAAAGGAATCGCCATTTCCATCGTCGGTTTTTTCAATTCCTTGGTCAGCTATTCGGTTACCCAATTATTCCCTTGGGAACTGACTAATTTAGGTCCTACTTTAACTTTTGCCCTTTATGCCGGATTAGCTGTTTTATCCATCTTATTTGTGGCTAAATATGTAATAGAAACAAAAGGGAAGACGCTCGAAGAAGTTCAGGAATTATTAATTAAAGCTTAGTTTGAATGAAAAAGTATTTTGTAATTATAAGTAGTGTATTTTTCTTGTTTGGTTGTGAGATTAAGCAAGATAAAGTTGACTCTGAAAAGCCGGCGAAAGTAACTTTACGACAGATCCAAGGGAAATATGAACTTTTGGTAAATAATGAACCTTTCTATATAAAAGGGGCAGGTTTGGAGTTTGGAAATATTGCTTCAGTGGCCAAACACAAGGGAAATTCTTTTCGGACGTGGAGAACTGAGAATGGCAAACGCAGTGCAATAGAAGTGCTGGACGAAGCCCACAAATATGGATTGATGGTAACTATGGGTATAGAAGTGGGAAGAGAACGCCATGGGTTTGATTACGATGATACGCTTGCTGTTAAAGCGCAATTGGAGAGAATTAAAAAAGAAGTCCTTGCTTTAAAAGACCATCCTGCTTTAATGATTTGGGGCATAGGAAATGAACTGAATTTGCGTTATACCAATCCCAAGGTTTGGGATGCCGTAAATGCGATTTCTAAAATGATTCATGAAGTCGATACCAATCATCTTACAACGACTAGTTTAGCTGGGATTTCTGAAAATGAAATTAAGCTGATTAAAGAAAAATGTGCTGATTTAGATATTCTATCACTACAAATGTATGGCAACTTACCCGATTTGCCCAAATTGGTAAAAGCCTATGGTTGGAACGGGCCTTATATGGTTACGGAGTGGGGTGCTACCGGACATTGGGAGGTTCCTAAAACGGAGTGGGGAGCACCGATCGAAGAAAACAGCACTTTAAAAGCAGCCAATTATTTAAAACGCTACAAAGAAGGTATCACGGCCGATTCTTTGCAGTGCATTGGTTCCTATGTTTTTTTATGGGGAAATAAGCAAGAGCGCACTCCAACTTGGTATGGCATCTTTTTAGAAAATGGAGAAGAGACAGAATCCGTTGATGTAATGCACTATCTTTGGAATAAGGAATGGCCCAAAAACAGAACACCGCAAATTGAAGCTTATACTTTGAACGGTCAAACGGCTTACCAAAGTGTAATTTTAGAAGCAGGTAAAGAATACAGCGCTCAGATGTTAGTAAAAGATTTTGAAAACGACCCGATCAATTATTCTTGGGAAATATTGCCTGAAAGTAAAGATTTACAAGATGGTGGCGATGAAGAAGAGCGCCCGGAGTCAGTCGATTTTAAAGTGGTTAAGCAACAAAATAATGAATTGCTGTTTTTAGCTCCGGAAAATGGAATTTATCGGTTATTTATGTATGCCGATGATGGAAATGGCCATGCAGCCACCGCAAATATTCCTTTTATGGTTAAATAATGTTGACTAAGGATGAGCCAAAAAAAGATATTCATAGGGAATCAGAAAGCGAGCTTCGATGCAAAAGAAGTAAAAGGAAACTATGTTAATAAGAATAGCGAACTTTATTATAAAATAAGCAATAGTGATGCATTGACGCCTTTTTTTATGAGTATAGTCAGCGATTCAAACCATTGGTTGTTTGTATCGAGCAATGGAGGAATTAGTGCCGGTCGCAAGAATAGCGATCATGCCCTCTTTCCTTATTATACCGAAGATAAAATTAAAGAATCTGCTGAAACTACCGGAAGTAAAACTATACTGCTTGTTCATAAAGCGAGTAAAACTTTACTGTGGGAACCTTTTTCTGAAAATTACAAAGGAGTGTATCAGATAAAAAGGAATCTGTATAAAAATGCTTACGGCAATAAAATTCTTTTTGAAGAGATCAATGACGATTTAGAATTGACTTTTTGTTACGAGTGGAACACATCCAATCTATTTGGTTTTGTAAGAAAGGCAACACTTATAAACAATTCTAATGAATCAAATCAGATTACGGTTTTAGATGGTATTCAGAATATATTGCCTCAGGGCTTGTCTTCCGACTTACAAAATTCGTTCAGTAATTTGGTCGATGCCTAAAAAAAAAATGAATTAGAATCAGAAATTGGTTTAGGAATATTTTCGTTGAGTGCTATAATTGTGGATAAACCGGAACCAAGCGAAGCTTTAAAGGCAAATTGCGTTTGGTCTATTGGTTTGGATAACGCCACGCATTTAATCTCGTCATTGCAGCTTAATACGTTCCGACAAGGCGCTCCAATTCAGCAAGAAATTGATATTAGAGCGGAGAAAGGGGCTTATTTTATTTCTTCCGAAATCGACATAAAAGCAAAAGATGAGAAAAAATGGATGATTGTTGCAAATGTTAATCAAGGTCCCTCTGATATGGTTGCCATTGCGGAAAAACTAAAATCTAAAAACAAGCTTTATAAAGAAGTTTTAGATGATATTGAATTAGGGACTAAGCATTTGATTCAAATAACAGCATCGGCAGATGGTTTGCAGCACAGTGCGGATTGGCTTCAAAATACGCGGCATTTTTCGAATGTGCTTTTTAATCTTATGCGGGGCGGGATTTTTGATCACAATTACCAGGTAGAAGCAGAAGACTTTATTCTTTATTTGAAGAAAGCCAATATTCATGTCTATGCAAATGCGAAAGCCGTCCTTGAGCAATTGCCTTCTTTATTTTCTGTCGAACACTTGAGAGAAATAGCCGTTCACAGTGGAGATAGTGATTTTATCAGACTTTGTTTTGAATATATGCCACTTAAATTTAGCAGGCGGCATGGCGATCCCAGTCGGCCGTGGAACAAGTTTTCGATCAATACAAGAAGCGAGATTGATGGTTCTAAAGTACTGGATTATGAAGGCAATTGGCGAGATATTTTTCAGAACTGGGAAGCTTTAGCTCATTCGTATCCTAATTTTATCGAATCTATGATTCATAAATTTTTGAATGCGAGTACTTTTGAAGGATATAATCCCTATCGTGTAATGAAAGAGGGATTTGATTGGGAAGTCATTGAACCGGACGATCCTTGGTCGTTTATTGGCTATTGGGGCGATCATCAGATTGTTTATTTATTAAAATTCCTTGAATTCTCTGAAAATCATTTCCCCAAGCGTTTAGAAACCTATTTTAATCAAGATGTTTTTGTTTTTGCACACGTTCCGTACAAGATAAAAAGCTATGCAGATATCCTAGAAAATCCAAAAGATACAATCTTATTTGATGCGGAATCAAACGAAAAAATTCAAGCTCGAAAAAAAGATTTGGGTAGCGATGGAGCACTTTTGACAGCTAAGAATGGCTCCATCTATAAAGTTACACTTATCGAAAAATTAATGGTTAGCGCATTGGCTAAATGTTCGAATTTTATTCCCGATGCGGGTATATGGATGAATACGCAACGTCCGGAATGGAACGATGCGAATAATGCCTTAGTAGGTAACGGCGCTTCGATGGTAACGCTCTATTATTTAAGAAGATATATTCATTTCTTCAAAGCTATTGTAAATGATTCGGAGACAGATCATTTTCAAGTTTCTAAGGAATTGCTCGATTTCTTTAGGCAAATTGCAACTACCTTACATCAATTTCAGCCTTTTTTAGCAAGCAAAATAACGGATGAAACTCGAAAAAGGATTGTTGATGGATTAGGTAAAGCTGGGGGGGATTACCGAGCAAAAATTTACACAAATCTTCATCAAGGCTTAAAAGTAAAGTTAAGCAAGGTTGAGCTGAACGATTTCTTTGATGTAGCGCTAAAGTATTTTGATACGACAATTGCAAAGAACAAAAGGGTTGATAATTTATACCATGCTTACAATTTGATTTCGATTAAAAATAAGGATGAAATAGCAATTGCGCATCTTCCGGAAATGTTGGAGGGACAAGTAGCCGTATTAAGCTCCGGTTTTCTTACACCGATTGAAAGCTTGTCTGTTCTTTACAGTTTGAAAAATAGTGCTTTGTATCGGACTGACCAAAACAGCTATGTTTTGTATCCGGATAAGCAGCTCAGTCGATTTATGGATAAAAATGGCATCCCTGAAACAGAAATTAAAAAATCGGACTTGCTTGTACAATTAATAAAAGACGATAATAGGCAAATCGTAGTAAAAGATATTTTAGGTAATTATCATTTTAATGGCAATTTTAATAACGCAAATAGCCTAAAAAAAGCCTTGGATAAGCTTCCGAAAGCTAAATATAACGACCTAATCGAAAAAGATAAGGAGCGTATTTTGAGTACTTTCGAAATGGTATTCAATCATAAATATTTTACGGGTCGATCGGGAACTTTTTTTGGATACGAAGGTTTAGGCTCTATTTATTGGCATATGGTTTCTAAGCTTCAATTGGCGGTTTTGGAATCGGGTGGTCTATCCTTCTTAAATAAAGAAGACGATAGAATTAATCGTGCCTTGATAAATCAATATTATGAAATAAAAGAAGGCGTTGGTTTACATAAATCGCCAAAACTTTATGGGGCTTTTCCCACCGATCCCTATTCGCATACGCCCGGAGGTAAGGGTGCACAGCAACCGGGAATGACCGGACAAGTGAAAGAAGATATATTTAGTCGGTTTGCAGAATTGGGTATTTTTGTAAAAGAAGGAAGCCTTTTAATTAATCCGATCTTATTGAAAAAAGAATGGTTTTTGAAACATCAAGAAACATTTAGCTATTTCAATATTGCTCAACAGGAAGAACAAATTGTTTTGCCGAAAAACGCCCTTTTCTTTACTTATTGTCAGGTTCCTTTTGTGTATAAAATTGCAAAAAACAACGCCATGGAGATTCATTTTGAAAATACGAAGAAAATCATCAAGGAAGAATTGCGATTGGATGTAAAAACAAGCCAAGCACTCTTTAATCGAACAGGTGAAATAATGAAAATTGTCGTTTCCATAGGTGTCCATAATTTTAGAAGTAAATAAAAAGCAGTTTGCAATAATGATTAAAGGTTCGCTTAAAATATTATTTTTCATTCTAAGTCTGCAAATCTATAGTCAAGACTTAGCGGTTATGACTTATAATATTCGCTTGGATGTTGACTCTGATAAGGAAAATGCTTGGCCGCATAGGCAAGATTTTTTGCTTTCAATGTTAAGGTTTTATTCGCCTGATGTTTTTGGAATACAAGAAGGATTGCCTCATCAAGTAAGTTTTATCAATGAGCAATTATCCAATTATAGCTATGTTGGTATGGGCAGAGAAGGTGGTAATAAAGGCGAATACGCAGCTATTTTTTACGATACGACATATCTAAGTATTAAAACGCAGGGCACTTTTTGGCTTTCTACTACACCAAATGAATATTCCTTGGGATGGGATGCCGCCTTGCCAAGAATCTGCACCTATGCTTTATTTGAACAGAAAAAATCAGGAATAAGATTCTGGGTTTTTAATACCCATTTCGATCATATTGGAATAGAGGCAAGGACGAAGAGTTCTGAACTGATATTAAGCAAAATTAGGGAACTAAATAGTAGAGATAAACTTCCGGTTGTGCTAATGGGCGATTTTAATGCAGTGCCCGAAAGCCAGACTATCCATACTATAAAACGGGCAATGAACGATACCAGAGAGGTTTCTATCTCAGTTCCTTTTGGTCCGGAAGGGACATTCAACGGTTTTGAGTTTGGTAAAACGAATAGGGATAGAATTGATTATGTTTTTGTTTCAAAATCGATGAATATTCAGGTTGATAAATACGGCATTTTAAATAATTCAAAAGATTTGAGATATCCATCAGATCATTTTCCGGTTTATGTTGAACTTGAAATTAAAAATAAGCCAAGAGAAGGTATTTAGACGCATTGTTCGTAGTGCTTATTTTATAACGATTTATTCGTGTAAAGTAGCATATAAAGGTTATACAGTGGCTTTGGGTTTTAAAGTGGAATATAAAATGGAGTAAATTAGGGGGAGGAAATGAAAAGAATACTGCAATTTATATTGGTCGGATTAATGGTTTGGAGTTGCACGCCTAGCGCATCTATCGACGAAAATCCTATAAAAATTAGCCGTCTTGAAACAGAAGCCACTGAACAAAAAATAAATGATTTGCTTGACAGAATGACGCTAAAAGAAAAGGCCGGTCAAATGCTCAATATTGGCCTACCGGCAATTCTAAAAGGCGGATATTGGGATGAGCGCGATCGCGCTGATTTTGACTCTATTCGGTTTAAAGAACTCATAGTGGATTATGCCGTAGGTTCTATTCATAATACGCCCGGGTTTACTCCAAACAAAGAAAACTGGTATCAAATACTCCAAACCATTCAGGATTCAGCGAAAAAAACACGTTTAGGAATACCGATTCTCTATGGTATTGATAATATTCATGGAGCGAATTACATAAATGGATCGGTGCTCTTTCCTCATCAAATTGGCATTGCAGCCACTTGGAATACCGAACTTTCGAAGCAAATAGGAGAGATTACGGCCTATGAATCCAGAGCGGCTTCGCTGCCTTGGAATTTTAATCCCAATGCGGATGTGGCTCAAAATCCACTCTGGGGTCGAATGGTAGAAAGTTTTGGTGAAGATCCTTATCTTGTTTCAGAAATGACATCAGCCTATATTTTGGGTTCCCAAGATAAGGGATTACAAGATCCTACCAGTTCTGCGGTTTGTGTGAAACATTTTATCGGCTATGGTGTTGGAAGAAATGGCAAAGACAGAGCCAACGCGCTAATTCCGGAAAATAGCCTTCGCCAATATTTTTTACCTCCCTTTGAAAAAGCGGTAAAAAGTGGTGCTATGGGCATTATGCTTAGTTCCAATGCTGTAAATGGAATTCCTTGCCATATAAACAAATATTATATTACGGATATACTCAAAGGCGAACTGGGTTTTAAAGGGGTCGTGATTTCTGATTTTAGTGATATCGATTTTTTGGTCGATGCGCATCAATCCGCTAAAGACAAACGCGAGGCAACTAAGATGGCTATCCATGCAGGACTTGATATGATTATGAATCCTTACAATGCCGATGTGGTTGATCTTATTGTGGATTTAGTTGAAAATGGAGAAATTCCGCTAAGCCGTGTGGATGATGCTGTTCGTCGCATTTTGCGTCTGAAATTTTATTTGAATCTTTTTGAGATTCCTTACAACAATCCTAATGACTTTAGTGAATTTGCAAATGAAAAACATACCGAAGTCAACTTTCAAGCCGCCGGCGAAGCCATTACCTTGTTGAAAAATAAGCATGCGATTTTGCCGCTTTCAGCACATAAAAAGATTTTAGTTACAGGCTATGCCGCTAATTCCATTAATGTTTTGAATGGCGCCTGGTCAAGAACTTTTTTAGGCAGAGAAACAAAATATAACGATGCTTCTAAATTGACGATTTTAGAAGCCATAAAAAAGGAAGTAGGAGCCGAAAAAGTCGATTTTGTTCAAGGCACGGATTATTTGGAAGATTTAAATTCAGATAAGGCTGTTCAGGCGGCACAAGATGCCGATTGCATCATCGTTTGTGTCGGAGAAATTCCTGCCACCGAAAAACCCTCCGATATCAACGAGCTTGAGCTTCCAAAAGTGCAGCAAGACTTAGTTAAAAAACTTTCTGCCTTGCATAAACCCATTGTTTTGGTGCTGGTTCAAGGCCGTCCCCGAATTATTCGCGAGATAGAACCTCTGGTTGATGCCGTTCTAATGGCTTATTTGCCGGGAGATGAAGG
>JBFHQD010000112.1:0-10069 GCA_041592395.1 Bacteroidales bacterium
ATATGATTTAGAAAATCTTCTAACAATTGAGGTGTAAGCGGTAGTCTTGAAAACAATCCAAGCTGTTGTGTAAAAACGGGTTGATAGATATAATTCAGTCCGTATTTCTTTCTGTAAGGAAGCGGAAATACGGCTCGATAATCATCTAAAACCAATCCTGCCCAATGATCGCAAACAATATCGAGATACCACGTATAAGCATATAAACGGCCGTTTACGGAGGCTTTAACGCATTCGTCCCAGCTTCGTTTATTAATTTCGTTATGTGCTAAATATTTTATCAAGAACTATGAATTTTACTTAATAAATAGGTATAAACCTCGCGCCAGCCCTTCCATCGGTCCTGATCGCTTAAAGATTCGTTATGCCACAAACTTATAAATGTACCATTTACCGATTTTACTTCATAAATTAGCGATTGAATAATGGCTTTCGCTTCTTCTATACCTACATCTTTATAATCGCGCAAGGTTCCATCCATCACAGCAAAAGGGAACACCTGCATTTTTGTTTCCGTTTCATAATCCAAATCATAAAAATAAAACGGCGTGCAGATTCCGGCTCTAAATCCGGGTTCTGCTGCATAGCCCATGGTATAATCTTCCACTAAATCGAGAGCCAATAAATTTCGATACGTATCGGGCAAATGCAAGCGTAAATAATGTTGCCTGCTTCGGGTAATTTCAACCTTAATCACTTTTTCCAAATCGCGACTTTCTCTTCCTATAAGGTCGGGATTTTCATTCGACGCATAAGACAAATGAATGCCTATTTTTGCGCGATCGGCAAGTGTTTTTATCAGTGCTTTAAACGTATTATTGCTTGACGAAATACTTTTATCCCAAGGCCCCAACGCAGCGAATAAAATAAAGTAAATCGGCTTTAATTTATATTGCTTTTGTAAAATATATTGGTAGTCGAAAGTGTCAAACGGATCTTTTTCTCGCCCGAAAAGAACACGAATTCGCTGGCCTATTTTCTGAAAATCGAGTTTCCAAATATCCGATAGCAAACCTCCAATATTCCGTGTCAATCCCTTTTCATAAAACGACCAAGATTGATCTATATCGTATGTTGGGATATATTTGAATTTTTGAAAATTAGCTTTAAACTCGGGATAATGATGCTGTATTATTTCTACAATTTCTCTAGCCCATATATTGATAACCGGTTTGTGCAAAAATCCATGCTTATATGCAAAACTTTCGTGCGCCGTAAACCTGCCATGTTCATCTTTGCGATAGGGCATATACTCTTCGTATCGACTTACAAAATAAAATGAAGCTGCAAATACATCAAAAGGGAGTTTGCTTTCTTTTTGATAAACAGGAAATGGAACCTGGACATTTTTGTAGTTGATGATGCTTAAATCTTCTAAGCTCAAACCACTCTCGAACAAAATTTTAGCGGCACTAAAAAACAAAAGGTGATCTTCCGAACTATTTCCATACACCATTTTGGGCCCGTCAAATTTACGAAACGCCTCTATATCAGAAGAAAGCAGGTATTCGGCTCTGATAATATCCTTAAAAAAAAGCTTGAATATATAATTCAGGCGTTTTGTAATACGAGGTGTATATATAAAGAGCATAGCTTCAATTTCTAATCAAAAATACAGGAAGCTATCGAGATTACAAAATTTAATATAAAGAGGGTTGATTTAACTGCTTTATCCTTGTTTTTGGATTTAAGTTAATCAAAAAAAGCCCAGAAAAAATTTACAACTCTACAATTGTAATGCCATGGCCTCCCCGCTCGATATGTTCATCAGAATAGCTTGAAACATCGCGATTCGCACGTAGATATTCCTGAATAACTTGACGCAAAGCTCCCGTACCTTTTCCATGCAAAATGTGTATTTGATGAACGCCCAACAAAACAGCATCATCCAAAAAACGCTGTATATGAATCAAAGCCTCATCAGCGCGCATTCCTCTAACATCAATATTGGGATTAAAATCGATTGCCTTTTCCGCTATATTTTCGGCAACACTGCTCTTCGATTTTTGCGATCGATTTAGTTTACGCTCTTGCGATTTGCTTACTTTTTCTAAACGATTTAGTTCGATAAAAAGCTGCATGGTATCAAAAATAACTTTTGCCTTTTTGCCTTTTATTAAGGCCACAGTTCCGACTGTATTTTGTCCGTCAACAGTCACTAAATCTCCGTTTTGTATTGGGGCTTGTTTTTTGACTGTCGTCGCTGATTTTTTATTTTTAACTTGCTTACTTACCAATTTATGTTTGCCCGATTCTTCTTTAATCGGCATCGATTCCAGTTGCTCAATTTTTTCTTTGATATCGCTGCGAAGTTTTTGTGTTTTTTCTTTCTCCGCCGCGTTTTCGCGAATTTCTTTAATCGTTTTCTCAATCAAGCGATTCGACTGTTCTAAAATATTTTTCGACTCTTTTTTGGCCTCGGCAATTATCGCCTTCTTTTCTTTTTGCAAATCGCTATAGAGTTGCTCATATTTTTCCAGCGTATCAGCCAAATGTTCATCGGCCAATCCCATCAGCTTTTGCTTTTGCTCCAAGGCTTTTTTATCCACCTCCAATTGCTGAATTTGCTCTTCAAAATCGAGCTGACGACGATCTGCTTTTTCATTTATTTTTGCCAACAACGATTTTGAAAAACCTATTTTCCGCGCAATTTCAATCGTGAAAGAACTTCCCGGTCGTCCGGTTACAAGCTTATACAACGGAATCATTTTTTTTGTATCAAACAACATGGCTCCATTTACCATTCCGTTTTCATTGTTAGGCAAAAGTTTGAGGTTGGCATAATGCGTCGTTATAACCCCAAAAGCTTTTTTCTCGTTCAGTTCTTCCAAAATGGCTTCTGCAATAGCTCCGCCCAAAATAGGCTCCGTGCCGCTTCCAAACTCATCAATCAAAAACAAGGTTTTTGGATTTGATTTAGCCAAAAAATGGTGCATATTCAACAAGTGAGAACTATAGGTACTTAAATCATTTTCGATGGATTGCTCATCCCCGATATCAATAAAAAAGCGTTTAAAAATACCTGTTATTGATGTTGATTTCAATGGAACTAATAACCCATTCTGAAGCATATATTGCAATAATCCAATGGTTTTAAGCGCTACCGATTTTCCACCCGCATTAGGACCGGAAATAATTAAAATGCGTTGATCTTTATGCAAATGAATATCGAGTGGCTCCACACTTTTGCCCTGGGCTTTGTGCGAAAGATAGAGCAAAGGATGCCGAGCCTGATACCATTCTATTTCTGCTTTGTCGCGCAAATCCGGCTTTACCGCATTCAACACTATCGCCAAACGCGCTTTGGCTATTATAAAATCGATTAAACTTAAAAAACGATACGCACTTATCAAAGAATCGATCGAAGGTCGCAAAAAATCGGCAAAAGCAATTAGAATACGTAAAATTTCGCGACGCTCTTCTGCTTCCAGTTCTTTTATTCTATTGTTTATATGCAGCACCTTATCCGGCTCAATATAAACCGTTTGTCCGGTAGAAGATTCATCGTGGACAACGCCTCGAATCTGGCGTTTATAAGCAGCGCTTAAAGGAATTACCAAACGCCCGTTTCGCATAGTGGCCTCTACACCATCACCTGTCCAACCCGCCTTTTTTGCCAATTTTAAACTTTCGGCGATAGATTTTTCTGACTGACGCTGCGCCGATTTAATTTCAGAACGAATGGCATGTAATTTTTCCGAAGCTGAATCTTTAATTTCTCCTTTTTCGTCTAAGATAGAATCTATCTGCTTAATTATCAGCGGATCGATAAGTATACCTTTAGAGAGATGATATAGATTTTTATAATCTTGTTGACGCGCTTCAAAAAAAACAAGCGTAGTATTGATGGCTTTTAAGGAGGATTTTAAGTCGAAAAAACGTTCTGTTTTCAAGAAGGATCCGGCCAAACGAATTTGATTCAGATCGGGACGTAAATCAAAATAATCTTGCGTAGGAATTCCCAAGTCCGCCAATAAAATCCTTTGCATTTCCTCCGTTTGATTCAACCACAAATCAATTGATGAAAACGAAGTGCTAAAACTCAATTTATTCACCCAAGCTCTCCCCATATCGCTTATGCAATGCTTATTGAGGAGCTCTCTTATTTTTGAGAATCCAATTTTTTCTTCGAATTGAGGGGGATAAATCATAAAACAAAGGTATAATAAAGTAATAATGAGCTAAAACGATTTGGATATCTTCTTAGCACATTATTCATTTGTTCTGTTTCGAAAATTGATTAACTCGCTTCTGCAGCCAAATCATCTTCTTGTCGAAGATTATCGATGATAAAATTTTGTCGGTCGAGCGTATTTTTACCCATATAAAATTCCAGCATATCGCTAACGGCAGAGTCCTTTCTTAAAATAACAGGATCTAAGCGCATATCAGAACCAATAAAATATTTAAACTCATCGGGCGAAATTTCGCCTAAACCTTTAAATCGCGTAATTTCAGGATTTACACCCAGTTTTTGAATGGCTTTTTGTTTTTCTTCCGGCGAATAACAATAAATCGTTTTTTTCTTATTACGCACACGGAACAAAGGTGTTTGCAATATATAAAGATGCCCGCGCTTGATCAGATCGGGATAAAATTGCAAAAAGAAAGTGAGCAATAATAAGCGAATATGCATACCATCTACATCGGCATCGGTTGCTATTACAATATTATTATAACGAAGATTGTCCATGTCTTCGTCGATATTTAAAGCCGACTGCAACAAGTTAAATTCTTCGTTTTGATAGACTATTTTTTTACTTAATCCAAAACTATTCAAGGGCTTGCCCTTTAAACTAAAAACCGCTTGAGTAGCCACATTTCGCGATTTAGTAATAGAACCACTCGCCGAATCTCCCTCGGTAATAAAAAGTGTTGTTTCTAAACTTTGCTCGTGCTTACTGTTTAAATGAACCTTACAGTCGCGCAATTTTTTGTTGTGCAAGCTGACTTTTTTGGCGCTATCGCG
Organism: Bacteroidales bacterium; assembly: GCA_041592395.1. GTDB lineage: Bacteria > Bacteroidota > Bacteroidia > Bacteroidales > UBA12170 > UBA12170. Next base: position 4,970 of record JBFHQD010000112.1, read on the forward strand.
AACCAATTTTTTAATGCCGGCCATTTCTTTACGCTCTTTCTGATTCATCAGAATTTTGTGCAACAAGGTTTCTGCTATATCCGGATTGCGATGTAAAAAATTATCAAGGTTATTTTTAACAATATCACCTACATAATTCCGCACACTCATTCCATCGGCTTCGATATGCTGTGAGCCCAATTTTGTTTTTGTTTGTGATTCGAAAATAGGTTCTTGAATTTTAATGCTCAAAGCTGCTGCGATAGAAGAGCGAACATCCGAAGGCTCAAAATTTTTATTGTAAAAGTCACGAATGGTTTTAACTATAGCTTCGCGAAAAGCACTTAAATGCGTTCCTCCCTGCGTTGTATGCTGTCCGTTAACAAAAGAATAATACTCTTCGCCATATTGTTTAGTGTGTGTAAAAGCAAATTCAAATTCATCTTGTTTTAAATGGACAATAGGATAGCATATTTTTCCGTCGATTTGATTTTCCAATAAATCGAATAAACCATTTTTAGCCACTATTTTTTCGCCATTAAAATGAATGACCAACCCATTATTCAAATAGGCGTAATTCCAAAGCATTTTTTCGATATAATCGCTTATAAAGTGATAGTTACCAAACAAATCGGTATCCGGAATAAAAGTAACAACGGTTCCGTCTTTTTCATCTGAAGCTTCTATTTCACCATCGGTAACCAGTTCGCCTCTTTCAAAAACAGAAAGTTTTGATTTTTCTTCTCTGATCGATTGCACGGTAAACGAAGAAGAAAGTGCATTCACAGCTTTCGTTCCAACACCATTTAGTCCTACGGCTTTTTTAAATACTTTCGAATCGTATTTTGCCCCTGTATTCATTTTCGAAACACAAGCATTGACCATTCCTAAAGGAATTCCACGGCCATAATCTCTTATACTTACCTGACGATCAATTATTTCTACATCGATACGTTTGCCATTTCCCATAACAAACTCATCGATGGAATTGTCGATAATCTCTTTAATTAATACATAAATACCATCATCATGAGCGGCACCGTCACCTAGCTTCCCAATGTACATTCCGGGTCTTAAGCGGATATGTTCTTTCCAATCCAGCGATTTTACACTCGCATCATTATAGCTCTCTGCCATTGATCAATTTTTTTACAAAAATAAGGATTTGCTTTATTGACAAAGCTTTCAGGCCATAAAACTTACAAACAGTCGCTGTTAATATCTGATTAGTAAATATTTAGAATTAATACCCTGCCGCTTGACCGTCTTTTCTTGATTCTGAAGCGCCAAAATAGACCTTATTCATATCGTCCCACATAATGGCTTGATATCCACCGTATCCTCCTTTGGAAAATTGGATTTTATGACCTCGTCCCATTAACTCATTAATGGTTTCGAAACTAAAACCGGATTCCAGATTAACAACACCGCCATCGGTCATCACTTCGCCGGTTGGTTGAGAAGAACCGTCGTGACGAATACGAGGAGCATCGCCTGCAACTTGTAAATTCATTCCAAAATCGATGAGGTTTACTACAATTTGAGCATGACCTTGCGGCTGCATAGCTCCGCCCATTAAACCAAAACTAACAAAGGGTTTTCCATCTTTAGTAATAAATGCCGGAATGATGGTATGAAAAGGGCGCTTATGAGGTTCGTACACATTCATATGATTCTTATCCAGACTAAATAATTCGCCTCGATCTTGCAAAATGAAGCCCAAATCGCCGGGAGTCATTCCCGATCCCATACCTCTGTAATTGCTCTGAATTAAGGAAACCATATTTCCGTCTTTATCAGCAACGGTCAAATAAATGGTATTTCCCATTTCCAGTTCACCGGCTGGGTATGAACGAGCAGCTCTGTCATTGATTAAGGCAGTGCGTTCTTTGGCATACTTTTTAGAAATTAATTCTTCGATAGGGAGCTCGTTAAAATCCATATCCGAATAGTATTTTGCCCGGTCTTCGAAAGCCAATTTTTTTGCTTCGATAAAAACATGCATATACTCAGGAGAACCAAAACCCATCGATGCGATATCGTAATTTTCGAGAATATTTAGCATTTGCAAAGCCGCCGTTCCTTGTCCGTTAGGAGGCAATTCCCAAACATCGTAACCTCTATAATTAACACTAATCGGTTCAACCCAGTCAGAATGATGGTCGACAAAATCACGCATACTTAAAAAACCGCCTTGCTCTCTAACATATTTCACAATTTTTTCGGCTATCTCTCCTTTATAAAAGGCATCTCGGCCCCCTTTGGCAATCGTTTCAAAAGTCTTTGCTAATCGCGGATTTTTAAATATTTCACCTTTGGCGGGAGCTTTTCCATTGGGCATAAATGTTTCTTTAAAACCCGGAAAACGTTGCAAAGACCTGGAACCATTCCAATAATACGCAATTAATTCGCTGACAGGAAATCCATTATTCGCATAATTTATTGCCGGCTGAAGAATTTCTTTCATCTTCATCGAGCCAAACTTCTTATTTATTTCGAACCAACCATCCACCGCTCCGGGAACAGAAACAGGTAAAGGACCGTGAGAGGGGATTTTTTTATAATTGTTTTCCAAAAAATAATCGAGTGTCAAATCGTAAGGCGAACGTCCGCTTGCATTTAAGCCATACAATTTCTGTGTTTTGGCATCCCAAATAATGGCAAATAAATCGCCCCCCATTCCATTTCCGGTTGGCTCAACCAATCCTAAAACCGCATTGGCAGCAATAGCCGCATCCATGACATTTCCGCCCGCTTTTAATATATCTAAAGCCGCTTGCGTAGCCAAAGGCTGACTGGTAGCCGCCATGCCATGTTGTGCGATAACTTCAGAACGCGTCGCAAATTGACTTCCGGTAATCCGATCTTGCGCTTGTCCTATAAAAAAAGCGAAGAGTAAGCTAAAAGTAATAATGGTTTGTTTTTTCATTGTGTTTGGTTTTTTATTTTAAATTCATCTTATTAAAGTGCCTTTTGAAATATCCTGTACGTTTTATACACTTTAGCATCAAAACGTTCATACACGGCTCTCATCTTTGTATTATTTTCCATAATTAAATGACTATCAAATAATTCCATATTAGCTTTTTGAGCCGATTCGATAATCTTAACCGCCAATAGCGAAACGATTCCCTTAATCCGCAAACTTTCTTCTACACTTCCCAGAAGCAAATTAATCTGTTTGGTTTTTTTGCCTGAGCGTAAAATATGCATAAATCCAAAAGGAAATAATTTGCCCTTGGCCTTGCGCAATCCGTCGCTAATATCGGGCATTGCCACTAAAAAAGCAACAACATTTTTCTGCTGATCGATCACTACTTTTATAAATCGAGCATCTAAAAAGGGTAAAAAGCGCTCCGCAAATTCTTCAATTTCTTTATCATCTAGAGGAGCAAATCCGTAGATTTCGGTATACGTTTTATTTAAAAGCGCAAAAACAGGCGGAATGTAAGGTTTAATTGCTTTTGTTTTCGTAAATTCCAAAATCTGATATCCGGCATTAGTAACCCGCTGAAACATCGTTTCGTAGACAGGAGAAACGGATAAAGGAACTTGCGCCCGATACTGAACCAAATCGATACTCTTTGTATACTTGTTACGTTCCATATGATTAATCATATAAGCATAACTGTGATTTGTAACGATAATAGAAACGGGATCTTCAAAACCGCTAAGCAAAAAGCCCTGTGGATCTTTATCAGAAAAACCAATAGGTCCAACCAAATTTTCCATTCCATGATCGATGGCCCAGCGTTCAACCGCCTTTAAAAGCAAATCAAAAACACGAGGATCATCGTAGGTTTCCAGCGCAAAAAAACGGGCGTTTTTTTCCTTATGCACTTCGTTATAGGTTGGATTTATTATTCCCATAATGCGGCCCACAACTAATCCATCACGTTCAGCAAGGAGTAAAATTGTTTCGCAATGTGCAAAAGAAGTGTTCTTCTTCGCATCAAAAACTTTTTTTTCGTCAGCGATTAAGGGAGGAAGCCAATTCGAGTGGTTCTTATGAATTTTGAAAGGCAAGCGAATAAATGCAGTTAAATCCTTCTTGCTCGTAACTGTTCGAATAACGGTGTTTGGCATATATCTGTTCTAAGCTAGTAAAGAAAATCAGCAATTCGATATATAAACACCTGATTAAAAGCGATATAAAACCGACAATTGATTGATTTGATTTATTTAAAGCAGCTCAAATATATAAATTATATATTCAATCGGAATTAGAATACAAAAAAATGATGCGCTATTTCCTGCCAAAAACGCTATTCGAGTGCACTATCAAAAACCTTATTGGCTTTTTCGATATAATCGAGTATTTGCTCTGCTCCAAGTCCGGTTTCTGAAGATGTAACAAAAACGGGAGGCAGCTCATCCCAAGTATCGTTTAAATAATCCCTATAGGTTTTTAGGTTCTCTTTCAATTTTCGTTGTGTGAGTTTATCGGCTTTTGTAAAGATTAAGGCCAATGGCATTTGATGCTCGGCTAAATTTTCGATAAAATCGATATCAATTTTCTGAGGTGTATGACGTATATCAATAAGCACAAAAGTGGTAAGCAAGTTTTTACGGGTTTGCAAATAGCCGCTTATCATGGTTTCCCATTTTGCTTTAATTTTTAGCGGAATACGGGCATAACCATAACCGGGCAAGTCTACCAAATACCATTCCTCATTTATATAGAAATGATTGATTAATTGCGTTTTACCAGGCTTACCGGATGTTTTTGCCAAGCCTTGAATGCCAACAATCTTATTAATCAAAGATGATTTACCAACATTGGAGCGACCAATAAAAGCATATTCGGGTTTATCCGGCTTTGGGCAATTCTGATAATAACTGTTACTAACTAAAAATTTAGCTGTTTTTACGATCATTCCTATGATTCCTAAACGATTTTATATTTTTTTGGATTTTTTGAATTTTTTGGATATACGAATGAAAATAACGATTCTTTTTCTTTTCGTAAATATCGTCAATAGTAATAAGCATTCCCGTTTCTTCCACTCCACCAAAATGATCGTTTACGGAGGTGCCGAAAATAAGCATACTTGAAGAAAGATTCATATATGCATTGATCAGCGGAGGGATGTTTTCTTTGTGTTGACGTATGAGTCTGAC
>JBFHQD010000113.1:0-9781 GCA_041592395.1 Bacteroidales bacterium
AATGGAGCATAGCGCAAAGCAAAGAATTAATTGCCGCTGAAGTTCCTGTTTTGCATTATTATACCATGGGAAAATCGGACAATATCCATAAAATTGCGAAAGCTGTTTTTTAACTGCTCTATTTATCGCTTAAAAAAAGTTTTGAATAAGGGACTATTTTTTAAAAACCAACCCTTTTAATGATGGAAATAACCAAATGATTTTGTGTGAAATAAGAGCGAAAATATCCTCCGTAAGATCGTTTAGAAGAAGGAAATTGCTTTTCGTTTTTAAAAATTAAAATTTTACCTCCAAATTTCAATGAAATTCGGGGGTAATTTCATTGAAAAATAAACGAATAAATTTCTTGTATCTATTTGATTTTATGCTTTTTATATTTATATTTTTTTCGAATCAAGCAGCGAATACTGTTAACAAAACATCACTCAAAAAAATATTTTTATTTTTATTTTTTTGATTTAAAAATGATATAATATTGCACCATATTTACGTACATAATTTTATTAATTAAAAACAATTTTATCATCCAACATTTTTCGCTAGAAAAGAGATGAAAACAAAAAATGTACCCTTGTCAGTCTCCTCGTCGATGTACGAAGAACATGACGAACCTCCGCCTTCCGGCCTCCGTTTTAACATTCAAAAAAGCCGTAGTAAACCCTCCATCGAATTGACGCTTAACAAATTTTCTGTTTCCGAAAATGCGTTGAGTTTCAAAGAACGATATTTCCCGACAGCAAGCATTGCTGAGTGGTCCGACTGGAAATGGCAAGTACGTAACAGCTTTACTTCTTTTGATCAGCTTGAACAAATATTACAGCTTTCAGACGATGAAAAAGGATTTAAAGAAGCTTCGCTGAATTTGCCAATACGCATCACTCCTTATTATGCAAGTTTGCTAAATAAACATGATGCATTACAGCCCTTACGTAAAACGATGGTACCTGTATTGGATGAATTACGTGTTTCGCCGGGTGAAGAGTCAGATCCTTTAGGTGAAGAGAACGACAGCCCCGTTCCATTAATTGTGCATCGTTATCCCGATAGAGTCTTGTTTATGGTTACCGGTTTTTGTTCTGCTTTTTGTAGGTATTGTACGCGTTCGCATATGGTTTCTAAAAAGGACAAAATGCATGCTACCACTTCGCAAATTGATGGAGCAATCGCTTATATTAGAGATCATAAAGAGGTGCGCGATGTAATTGTTTCGGGTGGTGATCCTCTAACGCTTTCTGATGATAGATTAGAATATATCATCTCTCGTTTGAGGGCAATTGAACATGTTGAATTTATCCGTATCGGAACAAAAGTTCCTGCTGTTATGCCTATGCGAATAACGCCAACACTTACGCAGATGCTTAAAAAATATCACCCCATTTTTTTAAGTGTGCACTTTACGCATCCCGATGAATTGACACCCGAAACCAAAGAAGCATGTAATAGACTTGCGGATGCGGGTATTCCTCTCGGAAGTCAAACCGTTTTGCTCGAAGGCGTTAACAACAGTGTGGAAGTGTATAAAAAACTTGCGCATGAGTTGCTTAAAGTAAGGGTGAGACCTTATTATTTATACCAATGTGATCCTATTCCCGGGTCGGCTCATTTTCGTACGAAAGTAGAAAACGGCTTGGAAATTATTCGTGGTTTACGCGGGTTTACGTCGGGCTATGCCATTCCTCAATTTGTTATTGACGCTCCAAAAGGAGGTGGGAAAATTCCTTTGCTTCCTGAATATATCGTCGGAAATGACAATGGGGATATTCTTATTCGAAATTATCAGAATAAACAATTTAAATATCCTGATTATACTTAATATTTCGCAAGATTAAAATAAAGAATGCGCTTGTATTCTTTATACAAATCTTAGTGGAATACGATTCGTTATTGTATCGGATAGAAACGCAAATTTATTTTTGTGGCTTGCTTTCTATCTCCATAAACCAAATAAAAAAATGAAAATAGGTTTAACCTACGATTTACGTTCCGAATACCTCAAAATGGGGTTTTCAGAAGAAGAAACTGCCGAGTTTGATCAGGAAGGAACAATAATAGCTATTGAAAGCACTTTAAATGACTTAAATTATCAAACCGAAAGAATAGGCCATATAAAACAATTGGTGTCGCGCTTAAACAATGGCGACCGATGGGATTTGGTTTTCAATATTTGCGAAGGTATGTATGGCAATGGACGCGAAGCGCAAGTTCCGGCCTTACTCGATGCCTATAAAATTCCTTATGTCTTTTCTTCGCCTTTGGTTTTAGCATTAACACTTGATAAAGCGCTTACGAAAAGGGTGATTAGAGATGCCGGACTAGCAACACCCGAATTTTTTATTGTTAACAATCCACAAGATATCGAAAAAATTAAGCTCCCTTTTCCTTTATTTGCAAAGCCTATGGCCGAAGGAACAGGAAAAGGAATTAACGGCAAATCTGTCATTAATACAAAAGCAGAACTCAAAGAAAAATGCCTTTCGCTTTTAACAGAATACAATCAGGCTGTTCTTGTTGAAACCTTTATGAGTGGCCGCGAATTTACCACCGGAATTGTGGGTACAGGTTCTGAAGCTCGCGCTGTGGGGACAATGGAAATCATTTTGAATGAATACGCCGAGAAAAATGTATATTCCTATACAAACAAAGAGGAATGTGATGATTTGGTTGAATATAAAGCGGCTACGGGAAGAGAGAAAAAAGCTTGCGAAGAATTAGCACTGGCATCTTACCGCTTACTTGGCTGTGAAGATGGCGGGCGCGTTGATATTCGTATGGACGAAAATGGCATTCCAAATTTTTTAGAAATTAACCCTTTGGCAGGCATACATCCCGTACATTCCGACTTACCCATTCTGAGCACTTTAAATGGTGTTTCTTATATTCAGCTTATGGAAATGATTATGAATTCGGCCATTAAAAAGATACGCGTTTAAATACGAGGAGATTGTCGATGAAAACAAAAAAAGTGGTGGTTTTGATAAATGCTTTATCAGCAAATGCCGATAAAGACGAATTGGATGTTTTAGACCAAGCAAGTTTTGCCGAAGAAGCACTTGAACAATTGGGCTATGAAACCGAACGCTTATTTATGGACTTAAATCTTTCGGAAACCGCAGAACAGTTACACAAAATAAATCCGCTGTTTGTATTCAATTTAGTGGAAAGTTTAGAAAAGGATGCGCAACTTATTCACTTAGCTCCTCTTTTGCTCGAACATCTCCATATTCCATTTACCGGATGTCGTTCGGAAAGCATGTTTATAACAAGCAATAAAACTTTAACAAAAAAAATGATGTCGGCAGCCGGTTTACCAACGCCAAAACAAATCGACAATATTAAAACGCAAAAAGTTGAACGTACAAAACAATACATTGCCAAACCCATTTGGGAAGATGCCTCTGTTGGCATTTCCGACGAAAATATTTTACGCGGTGATGTGCAAATCATTCAAGCCTTTTTAGATAAACACCCCGATATACCGTATTTTTTTGAGGAATATATTGGAGGTCGCGAATTTAATATCTCCGTATTGGGTGGTTCAAAAGGGCCGGAAGTATTGCCAATTCCCGAAATTTTATTTGAAGATTTTCCCGAAGGGAAACCAAAGATCATTGGTTATAATGCAAAGTGGGACGAATCGTCTTTTGAGTATCACCATACAAATAGAGCTTTTGGATTAGAAAAAAAAGAGCCCCAATTGGCAAAACGATTAAAGCAAATTTGCCTGGACAGCTGGAATTTATTTGGTTTAAAAGGCTATGCCCGAGTGGATTTGCGTGTTGACGAACAAGGCAATCCGTGGATTCTTGAAATCAATGCCAATCCTTGTCTTTCAGAAGATGCGGGATTTTATGCAGCAGTGCAAGAAGCCGGTTATACTTTTCCTCAGGTTATAAAACGAATAATTGAAGACGCATGGAATTAAAAAAGAATATTTTTAGACGAGAAGTTAAAAAATCCGATCCCGAAACGATTCGCAATATTGTTACTTCAACCGGTTTTTTTAATCCTGAAGAGATAGAAATTGCCGCTGAATTGGCCGATGAGTTTTTGACCAAAGGTATCGAAAGTGGATATCAGTTTATATTTTTAGAAAATGACAAGCATACCATGGGCTATTCCTGCTTTGGAAAAATCCCGGGAACCAAAAATAGTTTTGCCCTGTATTGGATTGCTGTTCATGAAAAATACCGAAACCAAGGATTGGGAAAAGTAATTTTGCAAGAAACCGAAAAAGACATTTTTGCACAGGAGGGCGTAGGTATTTACGTAGAAACATCTTCAAGAGCACAATATGTGCCCACAAGAATGTTTTACGAAAAAAATGGATATCAATTAAAGACACGTTTCGAAGATTATTATGACGTAGGTGATGATCTGGTTTTTTATTTAAAAAAGAGGACTTAAATCCATATAAAATGTTCAGGATTAGAAAAATATCAAATCCCTATTTACCTGTCAATATTAAAGCCATCGAACAGGTTAAAAATTTGATTGACAAACAGTTTGGCGATATCAAAAAAGAAAAGATCGATATGATTACCGATCAAATGATTAATCCTTTAAAATATCGTTTTCATGCCATGCTCTTTGTGGCGGATAGTTATACCGAAAACATCAAAGGATTTGCCCTTTTATTGCATATGCCCGATTTGCATTTTTACTACCTGGATTATATGGCTGTAGCTCCCGGAAAAACATCATCAGGTGTGGGCGGTGCTCTTTACCAAAGAGTTAGAGAAGAGGCGCAATCGGTTCATGCCAAAGGAATTTTTTTAGAGTGCCTTCCCGACGATCCTTTATTAAGTAAAAATCCTGAAATATTGGCTCAAAATAAACAGCGCTTGGCATTCTACGAAAAATATGGCGCTCGCCCTATTATCAATACAAAATACGAAATGCCTGTGGTTCCGGGCGACAACGATCCTCCTTATTTGGTTTTTGATGGATTGGGCTACAAAGAGGAACTCTCAAGCGACTATGTAAAACAAGTAATGGAAGCCGTTCTTCGTCGAAAATACGGTGATTATTGCCCCGAGAGCTATATTAAAGAAGTACGAGAAAGTATCGTTGACAATCCTGTTTTAATTCGCCCTTTTAAATACATCAAGAAAAAGAAAGACAGCGTAAATATACCATCAGTTGAAAAACCTGCGCTATATCTGGTAGTTAACGACAAACATGATATTCATCATATTCGAGAAAGAGGTTATGTAGAAGCGCCTGTACGTATAAAAAGCATACTGAAAGAAATTCTCCCCACAGGAATCTTTAAAATCCATGAGGCCGAGAAATATCCCGATCATTTTATCACGGCTGTGCACGATCCGAAATATGTAAGCTATTTTAAAACCGTTGTAGAAAATATTGCAGAAGGAAAATCGGTTTATCCTTATGTTTTTCCTATCCGTAACAATACCAAACCTCCGGTTGAGCTCAGTGTAAGGGCGGGCTATTACTGCATCGACACCTTTACTCCACTCAATAAAAATGCATATTTAGCAGCCCGATCCGGCGTAAATTGCACGCTTTCGGCAGCCGATGCCATTTTGCAAGGAACAAGAGCCGCCTATGTGCTTACGCGACCTCCGGGACATCATGCCGAATCAAATGTATTTGGCGGCTTCTGCTATTTTAACAACAATGCCATTGCGGCCAATTATCTCTCAAAATATGGAAAAGTAGCCATTCTGGATATCGATTATCACCATGGCAACGGTCAGCAACAAATTTTTTACAAACGCTCCGATGTTTTAACTCTTTCTATCCATGGGCATCCCGCTTTTGCTTATCCTTATTTTTCAGGATTCAATAACGAAAAAGGCGAAGAAGAAGGCTTGGGCTATAATATAAATTATGCCCTTCCCGAAACGATTACACCCGAAAAATACCATCAAACACTTAATCAGGCATTATCATCCATAAAAAAATTCAAGCCCGATTATTTGGTTGTTGCCCTAGGCTTAGACACTTCAAAAGGCGATCCAACAGGAACCTGGCCATTAAAAATTACCGATTTTACGATGAATGGCAAACAGATTGGCGCATTAAAACTCCCTACACTTTTTGTGCAGGAAGGAGGTTATAAAACACAAGTTTTGGGCAAAAATGCCAAAGCTTTTTTTAGTGGTTTTTATGATTCGATAAAGACGGAATAAAATCAACATTTACATTCGTTTTTTTTATTCTTTTTTGCAAATAAGTATCCATCTTTGCAAAATCTAATTTATTTCCTCTTTCTCCTAAAAAACAGCATTATGAGTTCGGTTTTATTGAATTTTGATTGGTTTGCCTATGTGATTGTTCCTTTACTCATTTTTTTATCGCGGGTTATTGATGTTTCGCTCGATACTATTCGCATTGTTTTTATTTCAAAAGGAAACAAATATTTAGCCCCTCTTCTTGGTTTTTTTGAAGTCCTGATTTGGTTGGTTGCTATCACACGCATTATGCAAAACCTCGACAATGTTATTTATTACATTGCCTATGCCGGTGGTTTTGCTACAGGAAACTACATTGGATTAATTATCGAAGAAAAGCTTGCGCTGGGTCTCCAAATGTTTAGAATAATTACGCAAAAAGAAGCCCCAGTTTTAATTCAAAGCCTTATTGATAAAGGCTATGGAATTACCTATCTAGATGCTGAAGGCAAAAATGGAAATGTAAACGTGATTTTTTCGGTTGTAAAACGAAGCGAGAGCGCGAAAGTAATCGAAATCATTAACCGCTCTAACCCAAATGCTTTTTATTCTATTGAAGATATTCGTCGCGTAAACGAAAATAATCCTACATTAAACAAAACGACAAATAAAATCATTCCACGCTGGATGCGAAAAGGACGATAATAGCTATTTCGTTTCGATTAATGCATGCATTTGCCTAAAAATACGCAGCCATCGCTTCTTTATACAGAATTACGACTTGCATTGATATTGCCAAACAAAGAACGCATCACCATGCTTTCATAATTCGACAAATATTCATCCTTAGTCGTTTCTTGCGCCTTTTGAATTTCGATTAAAGCGTATTGTTGAATGGTTAAAAGCGGCAACACTACTTTTTCTCTTAATCGAATGCTCATTCGGCTTCTGGCATTGTCTTCGAGTAATTCCGTATAGCCCGAAACCTTTAAAACCATTGCCTTGCTAAGCTCAAACTCTTTGTAAATGAGTTGCCAAAATTCACCAAACTTAGGATCGTTTTCCATATACTTGGTAATCGAAAAATTGGTTTTGCTCATACTTTGCATACTATTTCCCAACAAAGCTTTGAAAAAAATTGAGCTCTTGTATAAATCGATACATGCTTGCAAATTTCCTTGTTCTTCTTGCTCTTTAAGCGCTGTTCCAACACCATAAAAACCGGGTACATTTTGTTTAAGCTGACTCCAAGCACCTACAAACGGAATGGCTCTTAAATCTTCAAATCTCAATTTTTTATCGGCGCCTCTTTTCGATGGCCGACTGCCAATATTGGCCAATCCGTAATACTTTAAGGTGCTTCTTTCTTCGAGAAAAGGAAGAAATAAAGGATGATTTTTTAAATCGTCGTATTTCTGATAACTCCGCTCCGAAAGTTGCTCAAATAATGCGCGTTGATTTTCGTTTAAATGCGCATTGGCTCTATTAAACAAGTTATTTTCAAAACCCGCAGTAAGTAAATGACCCAGATTATGAACCGCTGCTTTTTTAATTCCATAATGCGAGCTTATGGTTTGCCCTTGCACCGTAATTTGTATTTGTTTGCTCTCAATAGTCTTTCCTAATGCCGAATAAAACAAATGAGAATTTCCTCCACCGCGTGCCGGTGGTCCGCCACGACCATCAAAAAACACGACCTCTACATCACTTTGTCGCGATATTGCCGTTACATCTTCTTTTGCTCGGTAAATGGCCCAATTGGCTTTTAAATAACCGCCGTCTTTTGTTCCGTCGGAAAAACCAAGCATTACGGTTTGTCTTTTCTTTCGTTGAAGCAAATGCTGTTTATAATTGCTTTGCTCATAAATTGTTTTCATCGATAAACCGGCTTGTTTTAAATCTTCAACAGTTTCGAAAAGCGGAACAATATCCAAACTGAGTTGCTCATTTCCCCATGCACATATACGCGCAAGAGCAACGACTTTGGCCATATCAAGCGGTCCACGACAATTACTGATGATATAACGATGCGCACCCTGTTCGCCATTCATTTTTTGGATTTCGCGTATCACCTTAAACGATTCGAGGGTGTCTTTAGTTAAGTCGTTAGAATAAGAGGATAAGTCGATTTTTTGTGTTTTAGTAAGCAACAAATTCAGCTGTTCCGATTCTGAACGCTCAAACAAATCGCTTGGAAATAAATTGGGGTTGGCAGCCAAAACCTCGTCAAAAGCTTTCCCAATTACTCGGCTATCCTGACGAATATCGATACTGGCAAAATAAAAACCAAATAAGTTTACTTTCCGCTTAAACGAAAGCAGTTTATCTAAAAATAAACTTTGGTGTTTTTCAATCAGTATTTTTTCTATTTTTTCCAGTTGCGCAATCAAATAATCAAAATCGATATTGAATTTGCCGTCGGCATGGGTCAATTCTTTATAAAACAATTCATCAAGATGAATCAAAACATCACGAACACCTTCAAAGCTCAGGCGCCTTTTTATCGCTTTAATATCTTCGTAATAGCTGCTGCTGATGGCAAAACGCAATTTTTTCGCCACGCTTCTTGTTGTTTCTACCGAAACAAAAGGATTACCATCTCTATCGCCTCCCGGCCAAAAACCCAAATTAATTAATTGACTTTCTTTTTTGATATCGCCCGGAAAATGCTGATCCATTCTATCTAAAAGTTCACCTGCAGCAGGATAAAAAATATTGCTCAAATACCAAATTAGCGATTGAGCCTCGTGCAAAACGGTAGGTTTTTGTTTGCGGTAAAAAGGCGTTCTTCCCAATTGCTCCAATAAATCGCGAGCTAAGGCTATATCACCATCGGTAATGGCTTTGGTGATATCCGAAGAAATAGCCAAAACAGAGCCCGGATAAAATTGGGTAGGATGCGCGGTAAGCACAACCCGAATGCCAAAAGTGCTTAACAAGGCTTGCATTTGTGCATGCAAGTTTCGATTGTTTACTTTTTCACTGATTCGTGCCCACGAATCCGAATCGCCAATCCGATGTATTTTGTCGTAAGCCGCTTCTTCCAGAGCATCTATCAAAACAATTTGTCTTTCGATATATTGAATACTTTTAAACAAAAAAGCGATCCGTTCCTTTTCGTTAAAATTTGGTTTGTGCGCCTTAAAAAAATCGTTGATTATATGGGTTGGAGACTTGCCTTGTTTATAACCCTGTTCACAATCTTCTTGCAACAAAGGCAAAAGCAATCCTGTTTGTTCAACAGCATCGAGCGGAAGGGTTAAAAACAAACTGTTGTACAGCTGATACTTTAATTCTACTTGTTCTTTATATGCTTTTTCTATCCTATTATTCATAGTATGGTTCTACTTAAATTCACAATCAAATATACAGATTTAACAGTCACGGTGTGACATTATCTACTGTAAATAGGAATCCTGCTTTTGTGCTCTTCCGTTCTTTTTTATTGTGCCACGCAAAAGGATTGACTTCGTCGAACTTCGATTCGCGCGGCAGCGACAAAAAAACAGTCGAACTTCGTTACCAGCGGCAGCGACCCAGAAATAGTCGAGCTTTCATTTCGTATGGTTTTATATTCTAAATTATAGATCAACAACTCTGCTACCACACTACTCTGCTACCGCGCGAATCCTTTCGCGTGGTCC
>JBFHQD010000114.1:0-9781 GCA_041592395.1 Bacteroidales bacterium
ATTCAGCCCAAGATAACATCTTGGGAAAATAAAGGAATAGTGAGAACCCGTCCTGAAAGGACAGCTAAATAAAACAAAGCAAAAGCGAAATGTTCTTAGGGGATTTGATTTGCCCTTACAGGACGCACAAAGAGGTTTTCAAATCAAGTGATACGATGACACCAAGTCATCGTATCACTATGACCTTAACAAAAAAAAACCGCTGATTTTCGACCAGCGGTTTTTCATATTAAATCGGTTAAATTTTTATTGAATCTTTTTTACTTTATCGCCGTCGTAGGCCCATTTTAAATAAATAGCACCCCAAGTAAATCCGCCTCCAAAAGCAGAAAGAATAATCTTATCGCCTTTTCTTAGCTGACTTTCCCAATCGTGCAAACACAAAGGAATAGTCGCATCGGTGGTATTGCCGTATTTTGCAATATTAATCATCACCTGCTCTTTTCGAATCCCCATCCGACGAGCCGTGGCATCAATAATGCGCAAATTGGCTTGATGAGGAACCAACCAAGCCAGTTCTTCAGGTTTAATAGCGTGTTTGGTCATCATATCAGCCGAAACATCAGCCATACGCGAAACGGCAAATTTAAACACTGACTGCCCTTCCTGAAAAATATAATGTTCTTTGTTCTCAACGGTTTCGTGTGTTGGAGGATAAGCCGAACCTCCTGCTTTTTGGTAGAGGTAATCTTTTCCCGATCCGTCGGTATGCAAATCGGCATCCATAACACCTACATCTTCCGTGGTTGGCTCCAACATAATGGCTCCTCCTGCATCTCCAAAAAGTATACAGTTTTTGCGGTCGGTATAATCAACTATCGACGACATTTTATCGGCACCAACAACAATTACTTTTTTATAAAGTCCGGACTCTACATACATCCGGCCTGTTTGAACAGCAAATAAAAATCCTGAACAAGCCGCATTGGTATCAAAAGCAAAGGCGTTAACACAGCCTGTATTATGAGCAATAATATTACTTGTGGCCGGAAATAACATATCAGGTGTTACCGTAGCACAAATGATCAAATCTACTTCTTCGCCTTTTGTATTTGTTTTTTCTAAAAGACCAAGCACTGCTTCAGTTCCTAAAACAGAAGTCCCTTGACCTTCTCCTTTTAAGATATGCCTTTCTTTTATACCTGTACGCGTTTGAATCCACTCGTCGTTGGTATCCACCATTGTGGATAACTCTTCATTCGTTAATATGTATTCAGGAACGTAAGCATGTATTCCGGTAATAGCAGCATTTAATTTTGACATAGTTTTCCTTTAGGATTTAAGGCGGCGAAATTGCAGCTTTTTTGGCAGTCAACAAAATTTTTTAACTATATTTTAGAAGTTTACTAAAAAAAATTCGAAAAAAAACAAAAAAAATTCGAAAAAATAGAGGATATATTCTAATAATTAGAGGTTCGCTTTTTGTTTTTTATTGAAACAAGTTCGACAAAGTGGCTCGTAGCTTTCGGTTTCACCCAAAACAACAAGATCATCTCCCTGAATAGTTCGGTGCGAGTATTGGGCCAGATCGCCACATTGCATGCAAATGGCATGAACCTTGGTAACGTATTCAGCGGTAGCTAAGAGATGAGGAATTGGTCCAAAGGGAACGCCTTTAAAATCCATGTCCAATCCGGCTACTACAACACGAATACCTCTATCAGCTAATTTATTACAAACAGAAATTAATTGATTATCGAAAAACTGTGCTTCATCAATGCCAACAACCGAAACATCGTTTACCATTAAAAGAATTTGTTCGGCACTGTCAACAGGTGTACTTTGAATGCTATTTGCGTTATGAGAAACCACGTCTTCTTCGTCGTAGCGGGTGTCGATAGAAGGTTTAAAAATCTCCACTTTTTGCTTGGCAATTTTAGCTCGATTTAATCTGCGTATTAATTCTTCTGTTTTTCCTGAGAACATGGAGCCGCAAATTACTTCTACCCAGCCCTTTCGTGTTCGATTTTTATCGGTTATTTCTAAAAACATTTATTAACAAATAAGCTTTAACAAAAATATTTAAGGCAATAAAACTAGCGTTTTTTTCTTTCTATATTTAAACTACTAATTTAATGATGGCCTGCTAAGCAAAAATAAGGAAGTTCGGACAGAATCCAACAAAACCATAATAAATAAAAATTGAAACTTTAACACCACTGAACAATGAAACTGAAAACCACTTTTGAAGAAATGGAAGTTGTTTTAAATGAATTAAATGAACAATTTGAAAACTTATGCAATAATGAAGTGAGAGTTCCACAAATAGAACTCGATATTATAATGGCAACCATGCGCCGACTCTACGAGCAGATGAATCAACTGAATAAAATACAAAATTTGAGTGGGACTTCAGACGTAATCGTGGAAAATGCGAATGCCGAACGTATAGCTGAACCCGAAGCCCGTCCGGAGTTAAAGGAAGTCGAAACCGATGTTCAAGAAATAAAGGCAGATTACGCGAATACGAATAGCGATGATTACGATGTAACCAAAGACTTTCTTGAAGAAATGGAGGAGCAAAAAGAAGAGAAAACAGATACACCGACTAAAAAAATACCAAAATCCGAAACGCAAAAACCAAGCTTGTTGCTTCAGTTCGAAGATGAAATATTCAGTGTAAATGATACGATGGCAAAAAAAGGCGAAGACAAAAGTGTGGTAAACAGATTAAGTAATTCGCGTATCGAAAATTTGAAGTCGGCTATTGGTATCAACGACAAGTTCTATTTTATTAACGAACTATTTGCAGGCAATTCGCAAGCCTACGAAGATGTTATTTATACCTTGAATAATTTTAAACGATTCGAAGAATCTTTGCAATATATCAGCACTTTAAAACATCGATACGATTGGGATACCGATGCCGAAGCGTATCAGAAATTGATCCATTTTCTCGAACGTAAATTTACGGAAGTGCCCGCTTAAAATTACAAGTAAAGGTGATTTAAAATGCAAAAAAGAGGAAGCCGCCAAGCCATCCTCTTTTTTCGTTGTATAAATTGTGGATATTTGCAACTTGTTTATTTATCGGAATGAAAAGAAGGTCCTGGTTTATTTGTAAAGAAAAAATTCGCTTTTTGATTCGGGCAAAAAATGCGCACGGCATTCATTCTCCTTTTGTGTTTACTTTTTATAATGCCGTTAAAAAGAAAGCCAAAAGCATTAAAAATCCGAATCGGAAATTAAATGCGTTTAAAAAAAAGGAGAACCGACTTTTCTTGGCCATCTTACAATACTTAAACACAGTTTCGGCTTTGGTTATTTCTCCCGATGATTCAGAAAATTTCAGGACTGTTTTCAGTAAAGAAACAAAGGTGGTTTTTGTAAAAAGCGTTGAAGAATTACAAGATAAAACCCAAAAATTTGATTTTATTTATATTTCAAATATACAGGAAATCACAGAGACAAAAAGGCTTAACTTATTAAATTCGTCTATTCATAACGACACAGCTGTAATCATTCCCCATATTCATGCGTCGAAAGAGGCGAAACAAAACTGGAAAATGATATGCGATGAAAAGGCTGTAAAACTAAGTTTGGATTTATTTTTTATCGGAATTCTTTTTTTTAGAAGGGAATCGACAAAGCAACATTTCGTATTACGTTTTTAATTTTGTAAACATTTAAAGAATTATGCCTATTTTTGAACCTCTTACAAAACCATAATTATGCAGGAAAAAGTCATTACCATCTCTAATATTGCAAAGCATTATCAAGTAGGTACACAATTGGTTAAAGCCATAAGATCCATTAGTGTAGATATTTATAAAAACGAATATGTTGCGCTTATGGGGCCTTCAGGATCGGGAAAATCAACCTTAATGAATATTTTGGGCTGTTTGGATACACCCACCAGTGGCGAGTATTTTTTAGCCGGACAAGATGTGAGCAAAATGGAAGACAATGAGTTAGCCGAAATTCGTAACCGCGAAATTGGCTTTGTTTTTCAAACCTTTAATTTGCTTCCACGTTCTACCGCACTCGAAAATGTAATGTTGCCTTTGATTTATGCCGGATATTCAAAAACCGAACGTATTGCCAAAGCAACCAGCTCTTTAGCCGATGTACATCTGTCTGATCGTATGGATCACCGTCCCAATGAGCTTTCGGGTGGTCAGCGCCAAAGAGTTGCGGTAGCCAGAGCTTTGGTTAACAACCCATCCATTATTTTAGCCGACGAACCAACCGGAAACCTCGATTCGAAGACTTCTGTTGAAATTATGGGTCTTTTTGAAGAGATTCATGCTGCCGGAAATACCGTAATTGTGGTTACTCACGAAGAAGATATAGCTTTGCATTGTCATCGTATTATTCGATTAATCGATGGTACGGTTGCTAGCGATACGGTAAATCACAATATCACGCGTGTAAGTAAAAAAGTGCTCAACGAAGTGGAGTAAAATCACTCCTTTTCTTATTCCTTGAATTTGATTTTGTAAATTTGTGCTATAAACACAATTTCAATGCTGCTTTTTTATATCGTTTTACTTTCTATTGCCCTATTGGGACTTATTTTATTTTTGATTTATAAAGGATTTCAAACACCCGAAAATCCTCACAATAAAATACCCGAAGATTTGGGAATGGAAATCCAAGAACTTAAATTTCCTTCTGTCAAAGGGCAAGAAATTTATGCCTGGAAAGTGGTGGCTAATCCTGAATTTCCGACTTTGATTTTGGTTCATGGCTGGGGTCGAAATGTAGAACGAATGACTCCGTATTTAAGAAAACTGTGTTGTCGTGGTTTTAATATGTTGGCTTTTGATGCTCGAGGTCACGGAAATAGCCATAAAGAGGGTCATATGACTATGCTCAAATTCGCTGAAGATATTGAATCTGCTATCGACTTTGTTTTAAGCAACGAGAAGCAAATAAATAAAGAGATTTCGCTGATTGGTTTATCTATCGGTGGCGCTTCTTCTATTTTGGCCGCTAGTCGCGATGCGCGCATTAGCAAAGTGGTAACCGTTGGTGCTTTTGCACATCCTTTGGAAGTTATGCGCAAACAATTACGCGATCGATATGTGCCTTATTTTCCTTTTACTTGGTTGTTTTTTAAATTTATGAAATGGCGAATTAAAATAGATTTTGATGCGATTGCTCCCGTTAATAATATCAAGAAGGCAAAGGCTGATTTTTTATTGATTCATGGAATAGACGATAAAATTGTGCCTTTAGAACAAGCATATCAATTAAAAAAAGCGCAACCAAATATAGAACTTTGGACAATTCCCAATCGGGGTCATTCCAATTGTCATTTAGAACATGGTTTTTGGGACAAAATAAGTGATTTTTTATTGTCTAAATGATAAGTAGAATCCTAACTCGATTTTCCGGCAATTACCAAAACAATTTCGCCTTTCACGCCTTTTTCTTCAAAATGCTGCGCCAATTCAAGCAAAGTTCCCCTGCGCGTTTCTTCGTACATTTTGCTTATTTCTCTAGAAACACTCGCTTGACGATCTTCTCCAAAAAACTCAGCAAATTGCCTCAAACTTTTAACCAAGCGATGCGGCGATTCGTAATAAATGGTCGTAAATGGATTTTCTGCCAAAGCAATAAGTCGCGTTTGTCGCCCTTTTTTATGGGGTAAAAAACCTTCAAAATGAAAGCGATCATTAGGCAATCCTGAATTGACCAAAGCGGGAACAAAAGCGGTTGAACCGGGCAAACAATCAACCTCAATATTGTTTTTTATGCATTCGCGAACCAATAAAAAACCGGGATCGGAAATAGCAGGAGTTCCGGCATCGCTAATGAGCGCCATACTTTCGCCCGAAAGTATGCGATCGACAAGCTGAACTACTGTTTTATGCTCATTATGAATATGATAAGAAAGGAGTTTGTTGTTGATCTCTAAATGCTTTAATAAGCGTCCGCTCGTTCTCGTGTCTTCGGCTAATATTAAATCTACCTCTTTCAAAATGCGGATAGCTCGAAGTGTAATATCTTCAAGATTTCCAATAGGCGTAGGGACTAGATACAATTTCGACATCTAAAAAGACTTTTTACAAAGGTAGTTTCTTTTTAAATTACAATCTTGCCGTTTGTTGCTATTTATGTAATTTTGATTACTTTTAGTCGTTAATGAAAGAAGATAATTCTTTAATTTGACAGAAAAGATTCATAATTCTCTTTAATAAAAACGCATATGAACAAGTTTGAAGGTAATGTGATTTCAAAATTGCCCGGAGTAGAAACTTCTATTTTTGCGGTGATGTCGGGCTTAGCTATTCAACATAATGCCATTAATTTATCGCAAGGTTTTCCTGATTTTCCGGTTTCAAAGGAATTAATAGATTCTATACATAAGAAAATGAAAGCCGGCTATAATCAATATGCTCCTATGCCCGGGGTGATTGAATTTCGCAAGCAAATTGTGGACAAAGCGGCTAAAACATATCAAGTTGAGTACAATGCAGAGACCGAAGTTACGGTTACGGCAGGTGCAACACAAGCTTTATTTACGGCCATAAGTGCCTTTATTCGCGACGAAGACGAGGTGCTTATTTTTGAACCGGCTTACGATTCTTATGGTCCGGCTGTGCGATTAAATGGCGGTGTTGTAAAGTATATTCAATTGCAATTGCCCGATTATCATATCGATTGGCAGGAAGTCACCAACAAAATAACTCATCGTACCAAAATGATTGTAATCAATACACCTCATAATCCAACGGGAAGTGTTTTAAGCAATCACGATATGAATGAACTGGAAAGAATTACCAAAAACACCGATATTATTGTTTTAAGTGATGAAGTGTATGAGCATATCATTTTTGAGGATAAAAAGCACGAGAGTGTATGCGCTTATCCCGGTCTGGCGTCAAGAAGCATTGTGGTGGGTAGTTTTGGTAAAACGTTTCATGCCACTGGATGGAAAATGGGTTTTGTATTAGCGCCTGAAAACTTGATGAAAGAATTTAGAAAAGCGCATCAGTTTAATGTGTTTGCCGTAAATACGCCAATACAATATGCGCTTGCAGAGTATATGACCGATCCTGAAAATTATTTGCACTTGGGCGAATTTTACCAACAAAAACGCGACTATTTTGTTGAACGACTAAGTGCTTCTCGATTTAAAATAATCCCATCTTACGGAACCTATTTCCAATTACTCGACTATTCGGCCATCTCCGAAGAAAAAGAAATGGATTTTGCAACCCGATTGATTAAAGAATTTGGGTTGGCAAGCATTCCTGTTTCTGCCTTTTATCAGAAAAAAGACGACAATAAAATTTTACGCTTTTGTTTTGCCAAAGGCGAAGAAACCTTAGAAAAAGCAGCCGAAATATTATGCAAGATTTAAAAGTAAGTATTATCCAGTCTGATTTGATTTGGAAAGATGTAGATGCCAACCTAGCTAGTTTTGCTTATGAAATTGATCAAATTCAAGAAGAGGTGGATTTGATTGTTTTGCCCGAAATGTTCAATATGGGTTTTGTTGTCGATCCGGTTGATGTGGCCGAAGAAATGGAAGGCAAAAGTATGCAATGGATACGCAAGCAAGCCAAAGAAAAAAATGCGGTTATCTGTGCCAGTATTATCATCCAAGAAAACGAGAATTATTATAACCGCTTATTTTGGATGCTCCCCGACGGAAATTTTCAGCACTATGATAAGCGCCATTTATTTAGTCTGGGTGGTGAACATCATCAGTTTACTGCCGGAAACGAAAGTCTGGTAGTCGAATTAAAAGGGTGGAAAATAAAACCATTGGTATGTTACGATTTGCGTTTTCCGGTTTGGGCAAAGAACAATTTTTTAAATGGGAAATACGACTATGATCTGTTGATTTATATTGCCAATTGGCCGGCTTCCAGAAGAGATCCGTGGATGAGTTTATTAAAAGCGCGTGCCATCGAAAATCAAGCCTATGTGATTGGTGTTAACCGTATCGGCGAAGATGGAAATGGCCTTGCCCATGCCGGCGATTCTAATATTTACGACGCAAAAGGAAAAAAGTTTATCGAACATAAATCGAATACCGAATTTACCGAAACAGTCCTGCTTTCTAAGCAAACGCTCGACGATTTTCGTGAGAAATTTACGGTTGGTTTAGATTGGGATCGCTTCGCTATTGAAAAATAGGCTCTAAACCCATTCATTTTCTTTTTATCTTTGTGGCCGTTTAATTAATAAATTATGGCTGTTCAAAAACCTTCTATTCCTAAAGGAACTCGCGATTTTACTCCGGCAGAAATGCTCAAAAGAAATTATATTTTCGATACGATTAAAAAGTATTTTCTGCGTTTTGGTTATCAACCCATAGAAACGCCTGCCATGGAAAATCTAAGTACTTTAATGGGTAAATACGGCGAGGAAGGCGATAAACTTTTGTTTAAAATTTTAAATTCAGGAGATTTTATCAGTAAAGTTTCGGATGAAGAATGGGAACAAAAGAGCAGTCAAAGACTAACTACCAAGCTCAGTGAAAAGGGATTGCGCTACGATCTTACAGTGCCTTTTGCTCGATTTGTAGTTCAACATCAAAACGAAATAAGTTTTCCTTTTAAGCGCTATCAAATTCAACCGGTTTGGCGTGCCGACCGACCTCAAAAGGGGCGCTATCGCGAATTTTTTCAATGCGATGCCGATGTTATTGGTAATAATGCTTTGCTCAATGAAGTGGAATTGGTTCAATTGATCGATGCTATTTTTTCAGATTTAAAAGTGGGTGTTGTTACCAAATTAAACAACCGTAAAATATTGTCCGGAATAGCCGAAATCATTGGTCAGGCCGATAAGATTATTGATATTACGGTGGCTATGGACAAGCTCGATAAAATTGGTTTAGAAAATGTAAACAAAGAATTATTCGAAAAGGGATTGCCTCAAGAAGCTGTAGATCAACTTCAACCGATTATTTTGTTATCCGGAAATAATGCGGAAAAATTAGCTTCTTTAAAGATAGCCTTAGCCGATTCTGAAATCGGTTTAAAAGGAGTGGCCGAAATGCAAGAAATTATGGATTATTTGGGCTTGGTCGATCTACAAAATGAAGTGGAACTCGATTTAACTTTAGCGCGTGGCTTGAACTATTATACCGGAACTATTTTTGAAGTAAAAGCGGCCGATGTTCAAATTGGAAGTATTTGTGGTGGTGGTCGTTACGATGATTTAACCGGTATTTTTGGTTTAAAAGATGTTTCCGGCGTGGGCATCTCCTTTGGTGCCGATCGTATTTTTGATGTTTTAAACGAGTTGGAGTTGTATCCCAAAAATCGATTGGATAATACCAAAGTGTTTTTTGTAAATTTTGGTAAAAAAGAAGAAGCTTTTTGTCTTCCAATTTTAGCAAAATTGCGTCAAGCGGGTGTTAATTCCGAAATTTATCCCGAAGCTGCCAAAATGAAAAAACAAATGAAATATGCTAACGATAAGTCTATTCCTTTTGTTGTGATGATTGGCGAAGATGAAATGAGCACCGGAAAACTTGTGCTTAAAAATATGGAAAGTGGCGATCAGAAGTCGATTACCACAGAAGAGCTACTGATCTTAATGGCAGAATAATATTGTTTTTATCTGAAAAATTTCTTTGTGAAACTTTGCCTTTCCTTTGAGTGACTTTGTAGTAAAATATAAAGCTGAGCGCTGCTCATTTCGATTCATCATCACATTGTCACACCATCACATCAGCACATCAACACATTAGCACATCAACACATCAACACATCAACACAACAGCACATTAGCACATCATCACATCATCACATCATCACATTAACACATAATCACATCAACACATAAGCACAACAACACATTAACACATTAACAC
>JBFHQD010000115.1:0-9693 GCA_041592395.1 Bacteroidales bacterium
ACAGACAGCGGCGCCGGCCAAATGGGATTTGTCATTCCGAAGAAAATCGCCGCGCGGCAAATCCCCGAACCCGCCGGTAGCCCCGACTAAGAATTTGCAAGTAGCATACCACTGAAAAGAAATAAGAAAAAAATGGGCAAAAGGTTTGATAAAGTGGAAAACTTAAGTACTTTTGCAGCCCTGAAAATTTAATCGTTATGGCTAAGAAAAGTAAAGAAGCAAGAGGACAAATAATTTTGGAGTGTACAGAGCACAAAGAAAGTGGTATGCCGGGTACATCTCGTTATATCAGCACCAAAAATAGGAAAAATACACCTGAAAGAATGGAGTTGAAAAAATACAATCCTATTCTTAAGAAAATGACTATTCACAGAGAAATTAAATAATTATGGCTAAGAAAGTAGTTGCAAGTTTACAAACTGCAGGAAAAGATTGGGCGAAAGTTATTCGTACAGTAAAATCAGAAAAAACAGGCGCTTATACTTTTAAGGAAGAAATTCTTCCCTTGGCAGAAGCTAAGAAGTTGGCTGCACAGAAGTAGTTTTTTCTGTAGATGAAAAATAATTGCCTTATCTATGAATAATAGATAGGGCTTTTTTATATTTTAATAGTTTTAAGTATGGGTATTTTATCGTTCTTTTCGAAAGAAAAAAAAGAAGTCTTAGATAAAGGTTTGGAAAAAACCAAAACAAAT
The DNA here is from genome assembly GCA_041592395.1 of Bacteroidales bacterium. Lineage (GTDB taxonomy): Bacteria > Bacteroidota > Bacteroidia > Bacteroidales > UBA12170 > UBA12170. The sequence continues at coordinate 695 of JBFHQD010000115.1, forward strand.
CTGTTTTCGCAACTGACAAAAGCGGTTGTTGGAAAATCGAAAGTTGACGATGATGTACTTGATAATCTGGAAGAAATTCTGATTACTTCGGATGTGGGTGTCGCTACTACATTAAAAATAATTGAGCGTATAGAGCAACGTGTTGCTCAAGATAAATACTTGGGGACTTCGCAGTTGAATAAAATTTTGCGCGAAGAAATTGCTTTTTTACTCGAGGAAACGGAAAATAAGAATTTAAAAGGATTCGATTTTGAAAAGCAAGCCGATCCTTATGTAATTTTAGTGGTTGGTGTTAATGGAGTTGGAAAAACGACGACCATCGGAAAGCTGGCTTATCAATACAAACAGGCAGGTAAAAAAGTGGTTTTAGGCGCTTCAGATACGTTTAGAGCAGCTGCCGTTGATCAATTGACAATATGGTCTAAAAGGGTAGGCGTTCCAATTGTAAGTCAAGGTATGGGTGCCGATCCGGCTTCGGTTGCTTTTGATACCTTGCAATCGGCAAAAGCGCAAAATGCCGATGTGGTTATCATCGATACAGCCGGTCGTTTGCATAATAAAACGAATCTGATGAATGAGCTGACCAAAATTAAGATGGTGATGAAAAAGGTTGTTCCTGATGCTCCTCACGAAATTCTCTTGGTTTTGGATGCTTCTACCGGACAAAATGCCATTGAACAAGCCAAACAATTTACTGCTGCTACCGATGTAAATGCTTTGGCGCTTACCAAGTTAGATGGAACAGCAAAAGGCGGTGTTGTTATTGGGATTTCAGACCAGTTTAGAATTCCGGTAAAATACATTGGTTTAGGCGAGCAAATGACTGATTTACAAATTTTTAGAAGAAAAGAATTTGTAGATAGTTTGTTTGGCGAATAGATTTTTGTTCCTTTTTTCTGAGAATCACTGAATAAAGATTTTGTAGCTATTCAGTCTCAAAACTTGAAGATTTTTATACGTTTTCACTGTGAGTCTAAGTGTTTTCTTTTTCCAAAGGCATCCCTTCGGGAAAAGATTAATTGATAATTATTAAAAACATTTATCACTCTTGCTTTTCAGTATACTGCTATTAGAAGATTTTCAATTTTCGTTTCTAAATCAGATATATATTTCATTTTGATTTTCATTGCTTTGAAAAACTTGCGGATAATTCTCCCTAAAATTGGCGTAAATAAAATCCAAAGGAACATCGTCGAATGAGCCATAATCTTCTAAATAAAGCATAAATTTATTTCCCGATTTATCAAATTCCTGAAATAAGGAATCGTTTTCTCCGTCAAAATCAAGTGTTTGCACGTTTAATTTCTGACACAATTCTGCATTAAATGCCGGAGATACTTTTAACCACTTATCCTCGAGATATAAATCTACCATGCCGTGAGGTGTAATTTCATCGTTGCCGAATTTTTCTATAAAGCGTTCTATTCCAATGTGATTTTTCACTTTGGCTAGGTGAAGTCGTGATGGGATTCCCAATGCCCTTAAGCAAGCGACCAACAAAATCGATTTATCGATACAATGCCCTTCTGACTTGCCGGCAATAGAACTGGCTTTGTAATGCTCTTTTTGAAAGCTGATACGGTAAGGATTATAACGCCAATGATCTCTAATTTTTAAATAGAGTTTTTTGGCAATTTCCTTTTTAGTGAGCGTTTTATTTTGAAATTCTAGAATTATATGTTGAATTGCAGGATGATTGAAATCAAAAAAATAGGTTTCGTTTAGGAAGTTTTCCATGGTAATAAATAATCGGTATTTTGTCTTTTGTTATTTGAATAGGGTATTGTCTAAAGCCGTGTAAATATACTGTATTCTACATTATTGTCGTGGAAATTTTTAATAACACCCCTATTTACTTTTATTGAATTCGAAAATACATTTCGCACCTGCGGTGCTTTAATCCTATCTGCAAATGATTATACTATAAACATTTATTGCCTATGGCACAATTTATTTACCATTATAGAGATAAAATGTTGATAAAGATTAACAAAACCAAGGAGAGACTTCTTAGAAAAAATAATGTAATACAGTACAATTAGATACTGTAATAATTTTTTAGCTAGCCAATTTATTTTGCAAAAAAAGCCCGCTTATTGAAATAAACAGGCTTTTGAATTGAATAAAATTTCAATACTTATTCTTTAATTCCAATTAAATCGAAAATAAAAGCATCTTCTAAGGCAATTTCTTTCAGTCTTTCAAAACGACCGGAAGCACCGCCATGTCCAAAGTCCATATTCGTTTTTAAAAGCAGTAAGTTATCATCTGTTTTCATTGCTCTTAATTTAGCTACCCATTTGGCTGGTTCCCAATATTGAACTTGCGAGTCGTGCAAACCGGTAGTGACCAAAAGATTAGGATACGCTTTTGCTTCTACTTGATCGTAAGGCGAATAGCTCAACATATAATCGTAGGAATCTTTATTCTTTGGGTTTCCCCATTCGTCAAATTCTCCGGTAGTTAATGGAATACTTTCGTCGAGCATCGTGGTTACCACATCCACAAATGGAACTGCAGCAATAACTCCTTTGTAAAGCTCGGGTTGCATATTGATAATAGCACCCATTAATAATCCTCCGGCGCTTCCACCCATAGCAAAAAGATGTTTTGGTGAAGTGTAATTTTCGGAAATTAAATATTCAGAGCAGGCATTAAAGTCGGTAAATGTATTTTTCTTGTTAAACATTTTTCCATCTTCATACCATTGGCGACCCATTTCTTGTCCGCCACGAATATGAGCTATGGCATAAATAAAACCTCTATCGAGCAAAGTTAATCGTGTAGAACTAAAATAATCATCCATAGAATAGCCATACGATCCATAACCATAAATCAATAAAGGATTATCCCCTTTTGGGTTAATGTCTTTTTTATAAACGATAGAAATAGGAATCTTGGTTCCATCTTTAGCCGTTGCCCACAATCGTTTGGCTTCGTAGTTTTCTGATTTGAAATCGCCCAAAACTTCATCTTGTTTCTTAACATCTTTTTCTCTCGTTTCCATATTATAATCGATGGTTGAAAAAGGTGTAGTAAGCGAAGAGTAACTATAGCGTAAATTATTGGTTGCAAAATCCGGATTATAACCAATTCCGGCAGTATAGGTTTCTTCACCAAAATCGAGGTAATGCTCTTCTTTGGTTTTATTATTGATGATACGAATTTGGGTTAATCCATTTTCTTTTTCTTCAACTGCCATATAATTATCGAAAAGCTCAACGCCTAAAAGCATGACATTATCACGATGAGCAATAACCTCTTTCCAAAACTTTTTATCTGTTTTGTTATCAGGTGTTTCCATCAAACGGAAGTTTTTTGCATCCATGTTGGTCAAAACATAAAACTTATTTTCGAAATGAGAAATGCTGTATTCCAAATCGCGTTCACGTTTTTGAAACAAACGGAATTCTCCGTCAGGATTATTTGCTTCCAAAATGCGGTATTCGTTAGAAACCGTCGAGCTCGATCCAATGACAAGAAATTTATCTGTTTTGGTTCTATACACAAAAGTGCTAAAGGTAGGATCGTCTTCGGTGAAGACTTCTGTTGTTTTGTTATTATCGCCTAAACGGTATTTGATAATCTTATTCGAACGTAAAGATTCATCTTTAGTTGAGAAAAATACGGTTTTATTATCGGCTGCCCAAACGGCTCTTCCGGTTGTATTTCCAATTTCGTCGGTTAAAAACTCACCGGTTTCCAAGTTTAAAAAACGGATATTGTATTTTCTACGACTAAGGGTATCTTCGCCAAAGGAAAGCAATTTATTATCATCACTAACATTTAAACCGGAAGCTGCATAGTAAGCATAACCAGCGGCAAGTTTATTTACATCGAGCATAATTTGTTCATCGGCATCGAGACTTTGGTATTTGCGACAATAAATGGGATATTCTTTCCCTTCTTCATAACGTGTATAATACCAGTATTGATTTTTGAAATAAGGCACGGAATTATCATCTTGTTTAATTCTGCCCAACATCTCCTCATATAATTTCTCTTGAAATTTTTCGGTATGTTTTAAAACGCTGTTTGTATAGTCGTTTTCATCGGTTAAATACTGAATTACCGCCGAATCTTCTCTTTGATTGAGCCAATAATAATTATCAACACGCGTATGTCCATGAATGGTCATCTCGTGAGGGATTATCTTCGCGACAGGCGCGGAAACATTTGTGTTTTTTGAATTGTTACAAGCTGTAAATGCAAAACTCAGCGCAATTAAAGCAAGGTAAAAGGAATTTGATTTAAGCATGGGTTTCATAAGATTTCGTGTTATTTGTATTAAACAAAGCTACTAAAATATTATTTCATTGAATTGCTAAATTAATTATCATTTTTTTACTTTCTTTGAACATTATAATTAAAACGTTTTATTATGAAATATCCTGAATTTTTTAAACATATTCCAAGCATTACTCTTGTTGATCCTCTCGCCGATTTTTTAGGTGCACTGGAAGATGGTGTTGTTGAATTTACCTACCTCGATGCTGTTAAATTAGCTGGTCATAGTTGCCCAACCATTGCTGGTGCCTATTTACTTGCTTACAAGGGATTAAATGCTTTGTATCCAGATTCTATGCCTCTAAGAGGCGGTATAAAAGTGGAGTTAAAGGAATCGGTAACTGAAGGAGTAACCGGCGTTATTGCCAATGTATTTACTCAAATTACAGGTGCTACTAAAGAAAGTGGATTTAAAGGAATAAACGGTCAATTTGTTCGGAAAGCGCTATTGGATTTTGATGCCGATATTCAGGGTGTGGTGCGTTTTACGCGTCTCGATACGGGTCAGTCGGTAGAAATGATTTACAATCCTGTTGTTCCACCTGATGCCAATCAAATGCCTTTACTTCAAAAAATAATGAGTCATGCGGCAAGCGAAAATGATAAATTGGAATTTAAGCGTTTATGGCAAGATCGTGTTAAAAAAATAATTGTGGATCATTTCGACGATCCGAAAGTCATCACCTTTGTATAAGTAAAGAAGCGAGTTGCTGTCGAAATAATTTTTTTCGAGTCGCTAGAAAAGAGAATTGGATTTTAATAAAAGGGATGATTTAATTTGAATCATCCCTTTTAATATTATTTGCATCTAATTTTCAGGTGCGATATAAGGTTTTCTTGGCAATAGCTCGTCACGCATAGCCGCTTGATAAATAAAAGCGGCAACCACAATGGCATTGTGTTTTAAGTCGTCCATTAACAAACGTTCGTAAGTATCCATAACGGTGTGATAACCACGGCCATATTCTATTCGGTCTTGAATAAACTGAAAAGCGGGAAGGCCTAAAGCATCAAAAGAAACATGATCGGTACTGCCCGTACTTCCAATATTTATAGTTGAGCATCCCATATCGGCGAAAGGCACCATCCATTGTTCAAAGATTGGACGAATCATTTCATTTCCTTGCAGATGAATGCCTCGGAATTTTCCTGTTCCATTATCCATATTAAAATAGACGTCAAAATTGGCGAAGCCGGGTTTTAATTCATTTGTTTCTTTGTCGCGAAGGTATTTTTCTACATAACCTCTAGAACCGTGAAGACCTTGCTCTTCACCGCCCCAAAGGGCAATGCGAATGGTTCTTTTTGGCTGAACGCCAAGCGCTTTTAAAATCCGGAGAGCTTCCATCATTACTATGCCGCCCGAAGCATTATCAGCAGCTCCTGTGCCTCCATGCCACGAATCTAAATGGCCGCCGATAAGTACAATTTGATCTTTTAATTTTTTGTCAGTCCCCGGAATTTCTCCCATCACATTAACAACTTTATTGTTTGGAATAAATTCATTTTGAATATCGATTTCCATTTCAACAGGCACTTTATGTGCCAATAAGCGAAGAATTCGGCCATGATCTTCAATCGGTAGATTTAGTTCGGGAGTTGGTAATTCGCTGCCTATTTTATAGTTTGCACCACTGGCACGCGGTACATTAAATTCGCCCGAATTATTTAATATGACGGCTACGCCCTCGTCTTTAAAAAAATCGGCTGTTTTTTGCATGAATTCGCGGCGTTTTAAATATGCTGCACGGTCGAAATTTCGACGTTGTCTGGTTGCTGCACTTTCTTTGGACAATGCTTTTAAATCTTCATCGGTATAACGAACAGCAAGGGCCTCGAAAGTTGGTTCGTAAGTAGCAGTAGAAGGAAGAATAACTATTTTTCCGTTGAGTTTACCTTCGAATTTTTTGAAGTCATCGGGGCTTTGAACATCAACCAAAACAACTTCTCCTTTAACTAAACCGTTTGTGCTTCCGGTCCAAGCTTTTGGCAAAGAAGCAAAACTGACATAATAAGGTGCTGTTAGTGCTGCATAAGTTTTGATATTGTCCCAGCCGCCGCGCTCAAACGGACGCACGGAATCAACGACGACATTAGACAATTCCATCGCTTTAAATTTTTCGGCAACCCAATCGCTCGCTCTTATTTTTCCTTGCGAAGCTGTAAGTCTTGGTCCAAGAAAATCTGTCATCCAAAATGAATACTCTTCTATCTGTGAATGTGTTTTTCCTTCTTGCTTAATCTTATAAATCATTTCCAGATTAAGACTTTCGGTTTGAGCAAAAGAAGGTGTAATTAGCGACATGATTAGTCCAGCTAATAGTAATTTTGTTTTCATACTTTTAGGTTTAAGGTTTGTGTTTATAAATGGTTTAGGATGTAAATGTAGATAAAATTGTTTTGTCAAGCAAAGATTTAGAAATTGTTGAATAAAAAAATTATTGTCTATTATATGGGTATTAAGTTTTAATAGTTTGATAGAAGAACGTGGAACATCCATTTTTGATTTTAGATTGTATGGATATACTTCGCAAATCTAGAATCGTTATTCCTTGTTCACTATTTAAACTTATTTTTTGAGTAGAAACCAGTGAAAGAAAAAGATTTTTTATAGCATTATTTTGGGGAAGTGTGGGAGGAAATCAAATCGATTTTTCCAAAATATGCAGGTATTCTTCTGTTTTATTGGCCATATGTTTCCTGTTCTCATCCTTATCGGCTTTAAAACGCTGATAATTGGTCGTCGCCAAGTCGTACTTGCCATATTTACTTAGCGTTTTCTTGATATGATCTGCAGACATTAAACCTTCGTTATTATAGCTTAAAAAAAGGTATTTAAAATTTGCATTTTTTATCAAATTTTCAAATTCACTTTGTACAGCGGTACTACTACAATATTTCGATTTGTTGTAGTTTCTTAAACCTGTTTTTCCTTTTGGAATAAATTGATCGTAGCGGGCAATTGTGTTTAATAAATGGTAGTTTGCACCGTATTGACGTGAATTGTAAGGCGGATCAAGATACAGTATATCACCTTCAATTTGCTGAATAAGTTGATTGCTATCTTTATTGAAAACTTCGTGTTGATGACCATTGAATTCGAAATCAGCAGGAGCTAGAGCAAGCGCTTTTTGTGCCGATTTTTTAATTTGCTTCAGATAAGCGCCATAAACAGAAGCTGTATTGGCCACTTTATCAGCGCTTTCGATCAAACTTGCCAGTAAAAAATAGTAGGCGTCTTCGTTTATTGCTTTCTTCTTTTTCCAGTACTCTATCTGATGGCGTATAGCATCAATTTTCTTCCCGTTGTCATCCGAAAAATATTGCCTTTCGCCATGTTTGCCTTTGCAGTAATGGGTATAAATAAAACCTTCTTTTGGTTCAATTCGGTTTAGATGGGCTATAAGTTCATTTTTTTCTGCAATTGCTTGTCGATTACCAATATAATTTCTGATTAAGACAAAGCTGTAATATTCCAGATCGTTGCTGATTACCTTTTTTACTTCTTGTTTAAAACTTCGTCCTACAATACCTGTTCCGGCAAAAATATCACAAAAGATTTTGTTCGATAAATCTTTGCCTGCAACTGCATAAATAGTTGATTTAATGAAATTTGACAGCTTATTTTTCGATCCTATATAATTCATTGAGGCTTTTCTATACGCGATTCTTTTGCAAAATTAACATTCCATTGATTTTTACAGGAATAAATTTGAATTCAATAGCATTTAGTTTGTAACCCAAATGATATCGGAAAAAATTTTACCGGCACCAAAATCAAACTGAGATAGCTTCTCTTCAGAAAAATTGGCGATATACTTGTCAATTGCCGCTTTTAAAAGGCGAAGCTCCGCTTTTATTTTCCAATGATCTTTTGTTTTTTGGTCGTAAACAACAATAAAGAGTCTGTTTTTTAGATGTTTCCGCCCCTCCTGACTTTGGTTGATATAAAGCCATTGGATGAGTTGCTTCTTATTCTTTTTTGCATAGCGATAAGATTGCTTAAACCCGAGTGGAAATCTGCTGGTTTTATGGTCGAAAGGAATATTGTTTATACGGAAATCGATAAGTTTGTCGCGGCTGTTTTTGTTAGCTATAACATTGGGGTGCGAGGTAAATAGATATTCCACGGCTTTTGCCGACCAGAAATTATACCAGCGGTTTAATGCGTAGTTTTTTAAGTCGGAATCAGCGAATTTTAACTGACCCAGGAGTTTGTCGAAATGCGAGGTTTCGTAAATAAAATTACTTTTTTTATCAAAAGCATCGTTTTGCATTTTGCCCCATTGATAGGGATAAGACAGCCGTTTCTTTAATTCTATTTCTACCTCGTTTAAATCCATATACGTGAAGAAAATTTGAATAAAGTTACGAATAATAGAACCGTATTTCCATCCTAATTTTTATCATAAAAGATATAGCGAGGAAACCGCAACTAAAGATAGTGGTTTTGCTGCTCGATCTTATACTGTAAAAAATAGATTATCAGCTATTTAAATTAGTCGAAAAAGTAGTATATACTCACTTAGTGAATACAAAATGGATCGCTTTTTAAGCTAATCTTGTTTACTGCTGAGCGCCTATTAACAAGATAAATCTTAATACCTAATCATTTACCAAAAATAAAAAAGCGTTGTAAATATATGATTTACAACGCTTTGAAATTTTAAAGCGGTCTGGACGGGACTCGAACCCGCGACCCCATGCGTGAC
>JBFHQD010000116.1:0-9690 GCA_041592395.1 Bacteroidales bacterium
ATAAATAGATGTGCTTTTGCCCTTATGCCTTTGCCCAAAAGATTTACTTTCTCCACAGAATCGACCAAAAGCTGCAATTGAATCCGGCTTGCTAAGTCATTCATTTCCTTTATCTCCAAAACATTGGCCGGAAAAGCAATGCAGATGTCTTTCCATCCGTTTGCAGCAAAATACGCAGCCATTCCAAACGATGAAACCGTGCATTTATTTATACCGATTTTTTTAAAATACTCACCAATAAAACGCGATTGATGCGTTTTAAAATGAGGGCGAAATGAAACATTTTTCTCCCTGAATTTATTGGCCATTCCTTTAATATTTCGCTCCACCTTTTTTAAATCTACCAGCAAAGTGGGTTTTCTAATTTCCATATGAATCGTTTTAAATCAAATGTACGACAATTCTATTTCACCAAAAAAAGAGATCGCTTTTCCTCCTAAAACTTCTGGTTTTTTACTACGCAAAATTTTATGACCTTTGCAACTTTAATAAACACTATGGAAAATAAAAGGAATGTTGTTTTAGGGGCAGTATTAATAAGTATCTCGGCCATTTTATGGGGTTTCGATGGCGTGGTTTTAACCCCTCGATTAAACAATTTAAACATCAGTTTTGTTGTTTTTGTTTTGCATCTTTTTCCTTTCTTATTGATGAATTTGTTTTTGTTTAAGCGTTATAAACTCATCAAAAAATTAAGTCTAAACGAAACAATTGCTCTTTTTGGAATTGCCATTTTTGGCGGAGCCTTAGGAACGGTTTCTATTGTAAAAGCGCTTTTCTTGGTCGATTTTCAATCGCTTAGCATTGTTGTTTTATTGCAAAAGTTGCAACCTATTTTTGCTATACTATTGGCAGCTACATTCTTAAAAGAAAAATTGGGACAAAATTTTATTCGTTGGACGGTATTGGCACTTATTGCCGGCTACTTTCTTACTTTTGGATGGTCACTTCCACGCATCCACGAAGATCACAACACACTGATGGCCGCCCTTTTTAGTGTTTTAGCCGCATTTTCATTTGGCAGTTCAACCGTTTTCAGCAAGCGCCTTTTACGAAAACTCGACTTTATTTCTGCTGCTTTTTTTCGCTATGGTTTAACTACCCTCATTATGCTGATTTTTGTTATTGGCAACGGACAAATTTTCGAATTCGAAAAAATCACGCCTTTAAATTGGTGGATGATTGGGATTATTTCTTTAACCACAGGATCGGGGGCTATATTCCTGTATTATTACGGACTAAAACATGTGAGAGCAATAATATCAACCATCTCAGAACTCTTTTTTCCTATTTCGGCCATCTTATTCGATTATATATTCAACAAGCACCTTTTAAATCCTATCCAATGGATTAGTGCTGCTGTAATGGTTTTTGCTATCATCAAATTAAACACCGACAATAAAAAACAACAAGCAAAAAACTAATCCTGCTTAATCTGAAAGCTGATTTGGGTATGACTGCTGTATTTTTCTCCGGGGTTTAAAAAAATTGAAGGGAAATTGGAGTGATTTGGCGCATCAGGAAACGCCTGAGCCTCCATACAGAAACCGGCATATTGGTCATATTTTACACCGTTTTTTCCTGTTAAATGGTCATTAAAACCGTTGGCTGTAAAAAACTGCAAGGTGGGCTGATCCGTAACAATATCTAATATTCTGCCACTTTGCGGTTCAATTACACGTGATGTAACTAAAAGCCGACCGATTTCCTTGTTAATGACAAAGGTATGATCAAACCCGCCTTCTATTTTTTCCAGATCAGCACCAATCGTTTTTCCTCTCGAAAAATTTAGTGGGCTGCCCATCGCATAATTATATTTCCCATTGGGAATACGATCGGCATTGGTATCCAAATATTTTAAGGAATTAATCATTACAAAATGATCCAATACATTTGTCGATTTTTCGGAAGCCAAATTGTAATAAATATGAGAAGTCAAATTCACGGGTGTTCGTTTATCCGTTTCTGCGTGAAAATAGATCATAAACTGATTTGCATTATTCAAAATATAGAGCACTTTAAAATCAACATTACCCGGATATCCATTTTCGCCATCTGCCGATCGGTAACTCAGTTCAACGCCAACAGAATTATTTTTAGTGACTGGTTTTGCTTTCCAAATTGCCTTATTTAAAGCTTGGTTTCCTCCGTGTAAATGATGTTTCCCCTCATTTTTATCCAATTTAACCATAAAAGGGCCATCGACATACTGCGCATTTCCAATCCGATTGGCTACTCGCCCTACTACAGCTCCAAAATAATGCGGATCACTTTCGTACTCTTTTAGCGTATCATAACCTAACACAATATCGGCAAATTGCCCGAATTTATCCGCGGTTTCGATGGATTGTACAATAGCACCAAAATTCAATACTTTGATACGGGTTTTAAAATTATTTTCCAATATAAACTGAGAAATCTTTTCTCCCGATTCCGTGGTGCCGAAATACTCTTCTCTAACTTCCATTTCAAACTTTTTGCAAAGGTATTTAACTATTTTTTAACGCAAAACAAACCGAAAACTTAATTTTTGAACAGTTTTGCAAAACTCAGGGTCTTGGATTTTTGCCGATTTTTTCGTATCTTTGCACTCCCAAAAAAATATAAGCCTATGATTGAAACCCAAGATTATAAAGTTTATTCGTTACACAATTTTGATCAAATTCCTCAGATAAACCAATACTTAAATGCAGATCAAATAAGAGCAATTGAAGTTGTTGGTCACGTTCTTCCTTTTAAAGTAAACAATTATGTGATTGATGAATTAATTAACTGGGATAACGTACCAAACGACCCTATATTCATCCTTACTTTTCCTCAAAAGGATATGCTCGAAAAAGAGCATTATGCATTGGTTGATCAAGCCTTAAAAAATGAAATCCCTCTCAGTGATCTAAGAAAAATTGTCAATGATATCCGCACGGAACTGAATCCTAATCCGGCCGGACAACAGGATCATAATGTTCCCATTATGGATGGTCAGCGTTTACATGGCGTACAACATAAGTACGATCAAACCCTTTTGTTTTTTCCTAGTCACGGGCAAACCTGCCATGCCTATTGCACTTTCTGTTTTCGTTGGCCTCAATTTATTGGCGATAAAAACCTAAAATTTGCCCAAAACGAAACCGGCGATGCCGTTCGATATTTAAAACGCCATCCAAAAATAACCGATATCTTATTTACAGGTGGCGATCCTATGACTATGTCGGCCAGCAGATTAAAAGCCTATATCGAACCTTTTCTCGATCCTGAGTTGGAACATATCCAAACGATTCGAATTGGCACAAAATCGCTTTCTTATTGGCCTTACCGCTATATAAACGACAAAGATTCTGAAGAAATCCTTGAATTATTTGAGCGCATCGTTAAAGCCGGAAAACACCTCGCTTTTATGGCGCATTTGAATCATCCTGCCGAATTAAAAACCAAGGCAGTAAAAAAAGCCATCAAAAATATAAAGAAAGCCGGTGTAGAAATCAGAACACAATCGCCCATTATGAATCATATCAACAATAAAGCCTGGATTTGGCGTGATATGTGGAATACGCAAGTTAAATTGGGACTGATTCCTTATTATATGTTTATTGCACGCGATACCGGAGCTCAACATTATTTTTCGGTACCTCTTATCAAAGCTTGGCAAGTATACAAGGACGCTTACCGACAAGTGAGCGGAATAGCCAGAACAGTTCGCGGACCAAGTATGTCGGCTCATCCGGGCAAAATTGAAATCGTTGGCCCGGCAACTATTGACGGCGACGAAGTGCTGACACTGAATTTTATTCAAGGCCGCAATTCCGATTGGGTAAAACGTCCGTTTTTTGCCGAATATGACGAAAAGGCAAAATGGCTCGACGATCTTAAACCTGCATTTGGCAAGAATAAATTCTTTTTTGAAACAGAGTTAATTGATGATGTCAAATTAAATTAGGCATCATCAATTTGGCTTTTATCTGCTCATCTACCCCTATTTAAACACCATTTTTATTTGTCAATTGCTGACAAATTGTCCCATATAATTGTTTTTTTTGCGCTCAATTTTAAATCGCTTAAGAATCACTCTTTGGCACAATTTCTGATAGAAGGTAAATACCGAATTAATAACAAAACATAAATATAAAATGGTATTACCAACTAATCTGAAACATGTAGCCACAGCAAGTGAGCTAACAACGTTAATCAACGAAAAAGAAAATGTAATGGTATGTTGCGGCCGTATGGGTCCAATGTGTTTGCCTGTTTACGATATTATGAAAACATTTGAAGATTCAGGTGATTACGATCACGTTGAGTTTCGTGATATGCTTTTCGACAGTCCAGAGGCAGCTATTATAAGAAATCTACCGGAGTGTAGCTCGTTTATGGGCTTGCCTTTTACGGTTTACTATAAAAATGGGAAAGTGGCCAAAGCAACCACCAGCATCCAAAATAGTGATATGGTGAAAAGCATTCTAGACACTGAATTTGCAAAATAAAATATAAATAATGAAGCGCTTGTTTCAGAATCACGAAACACAAACTCGACTTTTGAAGCAGGCGCTTTCTTTTTATTTTCGATTCTTATGGAAAACTCAAACTACGATGTAATTGTCCTTGGCGGAGGACCTGCAGGATTAACAGCCGGAATATATCTCGCCCGATCAAAAGCAAAAGCTTTGATTATAGATAGTGGAATGATTGGAGGTCAAACTATCCTTACCCACGAAATTGCGAATTATCCCGGCATAGAAAATACAAGCGGATATATGCTTGCCAATACAATGAAAAAGCAAGCGGAATCTTTTGGCTGTACCATTAAATCGAATGCCAAAGTAGAACAACTGAATTTACGCGGTTCCGAAAAAAGTGTTCGATTAAGTTCCGGTGCTGTTTTTACTTCGAAAGCCATTATATTAGCTACCGGTGGTCGTTCCAGAATGCTTGGCGTAAAAGGCGAAAAGCAATTTAAAGGCATGGGTATTTCGTATTGTGCCACTTGCGATGGTGACTTTTTTACAGGAAAAGAAATTATCGTTGTTGGCGGTGGAAATTCGGCTTTGGAAGAAGCCGTTTCTTTAACCAAATACGCAAGCAAAGTAACCATAGTTCATCAATTCGATCATTTCCAAGCATTTCAACATGCGATAGATGAAGCCAGAGCCAACGAAAAAATTGATTTCATTATGGAATCGAAAATTACCGAATTTAAAGGCGAAGGCGGCTTACAAGAAGTTGAAATTGAACATATCCCCAGTGGAAAAAAATCAAATAAAGCCATTGATGGTGTTTTTATCTTTATCGGATACGAAGCTCAAACTGAGCTTTTGCACGACTCAGAAGTAAAACTTAACGAATGGAAAGAAGTGTTGGTTGATTCCTCTATGCAAACCAATATTGAAGGTGTATATGCAGCCGGCGATTCTTTAGCCAAACGCTATCGTCAGATTACAACTGCTGTAGCAGATGGAACCATTGCCGCTTTAAGCGCAATAGAATATATCAATAAAAAATAGTAACCTAGTTTTTTTAGTTAGTTAGGGCCGGGTGATTTTTCACTCGGCTTTTTTTTTGAAAATAATGAAATTAATTATAGGCTACTTTAAAAACATTTGTAATTTTGCGCCAGTTTAGAAGGTTCTTCAGGGCAGGGTGTAATTCCCGACCGGCGGTGATAATCCGCGACTTCCGATAACTCGGAACTGATTTGGTGAAATTCCAAAATCGACAGTAAAGTCTGGATGGAAGAAGAACAAAAGCAAATAAACCTAAGGTTTATACCTTTGGTATTGTGCTTATTAGAGCCCTGAAGTATCTATAATACTTGAGGGCTTTTTTTATGGCAGATAATAGAAAAACACAGCTTGAATTTGATCGCAAAATGATGCGAAACAGCTTGCGATTAGCCAAAAAGGGCTGTGGATTTGTGGCTCCAAACCCCTTGGTTGGAGCTACCATTGTTAAAAACGGCAAAATCATCGGTGAAGGCTGGCACGAAAAATACGGCGAAGCCCATGCCGAAATCAATGCCCTAGCAAAAAGCACCGAGTCGGCCAATGGCGCCACGCTTTATGTTACCCTCGAACCCTGTGCGCATCAAGGAAAAACACCGGCTTGTTCCCTCGCTATCATTCAACACAAATTTAAACGTGTTGTCATTGCTTGCCTCGATCCCAATCCTTTGGTTGCAGGAAAAGGAGTACATATGTTGCTTCAGTCAGGAATAAAAGTAGAAACAGGAATTTTAGAAGAAGAAGCCCTTAAACTTAACGAGCGCTTTTTCAAATACATAAAATACAAATCCCCCTTTATTGCGCTTAAAATAGCGAGCAGTTTGGATGGCAAAATAGCCACGTATAGCGGCGATTCGAAATGGATAAGCAATACCAAATCACGCGCTTTTGCACATCAATTGCGTTTGCAATACGCGGCTATTCTAGTTGGAATTAATACGGTTTTGGCAGACGATCCGCAACTGAATGTACGCTTGAAAAATAAAAAAACAAAAAATCCGCTTCGCATCGTTTTAGATTCAAAATTGCAAATTCCTCTAAATGCGAAAATATTAAATACCAGCCTAGCTCCTACTTGGATTGCTACTACACTAAAGAAAGCAACTGACAAAAGCAAGCTGCTCGAAAGCCAAGGGATTCGTGTCTTGTTTTGTCCTGAAAAAGAAGGCCAAATCGACTTGCATTTTCTGATTAAAAAACTGGGCGAAGAAGAAATGGACAGTCTGTTGGTTGAAGGCGGAGGAACGGTTAATTTTAGTTTTGCCAAAGCCAAACTCGTGGACAAAGTGTATGCCTTTATAGCGCCAAAACTTATTGGTGGAAATAAGGCGAAAACAGCCATGGAAGGTGTTGGTTTTGAAAAGCTCAGCGATGTTGTCCAATTGAAAAACATTCACTATAAAAAACTCGATAACGATTTATTAATAGAAGCATATACCTGATGTTTACCGGATTAATTGAAGAAATAGGAAAAATAAGCAAAATAACGAGAGGCCGCAATTCGTTTCAATTTGGCATACAAGCTAAGAAAGTTTTAAACGATTTAAAACTCGGCGATTCCGTGGCTACCAATGGCGCTTGTTTAACCGTGGTAGAGCTTAGCGAAACCGGCTTTACCGTAGATATTATGGCAGAAACGGTTAAACGAACCAATTTTAATCAACTGAAAATTGGGGATTCCGTTAATCTGGAGCGTGCCCTGCGCTTATCCGATCGCTTGGGAGGCCATTTGGTTTCCGGTCATATTGACGGAACCGGAAAAATTATCAGCAAAAAAACAGAAGATATAGCAACTGTTTTCAGTATAGAAGCATCAAAAGAATTGCTTGATAAAATGATAGACAAGGGTTCTATTGCTATTGATGGCATTTCCTTAACATTACTGGAAATATCCGAAAGCTATTTTCAGATCAGCATTATTCCACACACCGCAAAAGAAACAACCCTTTTAGAAAAGAATATGGGGGCTATTGTAAACTTAGAAACCGATATGATTGGAAAATATATTTTCCGCTTTTTAAATACAGATCAAAAAGAAAAGATGAACACTGCTAAAACATCCAAAATCAATATGGATTTTTTAACTAAAAACGGCTATGTATAATGAAAGAGAATTTTAATACGATAGAAGAAGCCTTGGCCGATATCAAAGCAGGCCAAATGCTTATTGTAGTTGATGATGAAAACAGGGAAAACGAAGGCGATTTAGTAATGGCTGCCGAATTTGCCTCCCCTGCAGCTATAAATTTTATGGCCACACACGGTCGCGGATTAATTTGTACCCCAATGACTTCGTCGCGACTAAATGCCCTGGGAATTCTTTCCATGGTAGAGAAAAATACCGATCCACACCATACAGCTTTTACCGTTTCGGTAGATGCCAAAAACACAAAAACGGGGATTTCTGCTTTTGAAAGAGCAAGCACCATTCAACTTTTATTAAATCCGAATGCGAGACCTACTGACTTTAATCGCCCGGGACATGTTTTTCCTTTAGTGGCAAAAGACAGAGGGGTTTTGGAGCGAGCCGGACATACCGAAGCCGCTGTTGATTTAGCGCGTATGGCGGGAAGTGAACCCGCCGGAGTAATTTGTGAAATAATGAGCGAAGACGGCACTATGGCCAGACTGCCCGAGCTCATTAAATTTAAAGAAAAACACGGCCTAAAACTGATCAGTATTGCTTCTTTAATCGAATACAGACGCAAGACCGAGAGTATGGCTCATTTTGTTACCAAAGTAGAGATGCCCACCAAACATGGCAATTTCCAAGCTTATGGTTTTACGCATAAAATTACCGGAAAAGAACATATGGCTTTAGTGATGGGTGATATAAAAAACAATCAACCTGTATTGGTTAGGATGCACTCCGAATGCCTAACCGGTGATGTGTTTGGATCTTTGCGCTGCGATTGTGGCGAACAATTAAACGAAGCGATGAAACGCATAGCCGAAGCAGGAAGCGGCGTAGTGATTTATTTACGCCAAGAAGGGCGAGGCATTGGCCTTATGAATAAGCTAAAAGCCTATAAATTGCAAGATGCCGGAATGGATACGGTTGAAGCCAACGAAGCATTGGGCTTTGCACCCGATATGCGTAATTATACCATTAGTGGCGAAATTTTAGCCTATTTGGGGGTTCAAAAAGTAAAACTGATGACGAACAATCCGGATAAAATAAATTCGTTGAATGAATTTGGAGTTGAGGTAGTAGAACGTATTCATATCGAAATGAATCATCACGAAAAAAACCATTTTTACATGGAAACAAAAGCGCTTAAAATGGGACATATCTTGCATGGAATAACAATTGAAAAACATTAAAAATAAACCTATAAAAATGAAAAAATTAGAAGGAAAACTTGATGCCGGCAGCCATAAATTTGGAATTATTGTTGGACGATTTAACGAATTTATCGGAAGTAAGCTTTTAGATGGTGCCATAGATGCTTTAAAAAGACATGGTGCATCAGAAGCTAATATTGAAATTGCTTGGACACCGGGCGCTTTTGAAATTCCATTGATTGCCAAAAAAATGGCTAAATCGAAGAAATACGATGCCGTGATTTGTTTAGGCGCCGTTATTCGGGGAGCTACCCCGCATTTCGATTATGTATCTGCCGAAGTTTCAAAAGGGATTGCCCACGTGACTTTAGAAACAGAAGTTCCTGTAATCTTTGGTATCTTAACAACAGACAATATTGAACAAGCCATAGAGCGGGCCGGAACCAAATCGGGGAATAAAGGCTTTGATGTAGCTGTTACTGCCATTGAAATGGTAAATTTGATAAAAACTATTGAAGAATAATTTATTTTATCATTTTCAAAAATGAAAATAACCTATCTTTGAATCTTTAAAAAACTATAAGATAAAAGGCCATGGCATTAGAATTTACAGACGCAAACTTTGACGAATTAGTACTAAAATCAGATATTCCCGTAATTGTTGATTTATGGGCTGTTTGGTGTGGACCTTGCCGCATGGTAGGGCCAATAGTTGAAGAAATTGGACAAGATTACCAAGGACAAGCATTGGTTGGAAAATTGGATGTTGACAATAATCCGGAAATCGCTCGTCGTTACAGTATTAGAAATATCCCAACCATTTTGTTTTTTAAAAATGGGGAAATAGCCGACAAGCAAGTGGGAGCTGTTCCGAAACAAGTTTTGGTTGGAAAATTAGAGCCGCTTTTATAAT
>JBFHQD010000117.1:0-9663 GCA_041592395.1 Bacteroidales bacterium
CCGTGTTTTTGGAGAAACCTTATGGAAAGCCAAGCAATTAGACGAAGCCGAAAAAATGCTTAAGCTGGCTAATTCAGAAGCGGAATCAAAGAAAGTTAAAAATGAAAAGGAAATAGCCGATACTCATTTTTGGCTGGGCTCCTTTTATCTTCAAACAGGAAGGGATAGATTATTAGGCCTGTATTATTTAAATCTAGCTGTAGGCGGATACCGATCTTCTTTAGGCGAAAAAAACGAACCTTTAGGTCGAGCCCAATTGGCACTGGCAAAATACTTTATCCAAATTAATGATACCGAAAAAGCCTTAGAAATTATTCAATCTTCAATTATTTCGCTAACTCCCGGCTTTTATTCGATGAATCCGTTTGATAACCCGGATGGCATTCAGATGAGTTTGCAATCCGTAGCAAATTCGCTAGGTTGGAAAGCCCTCGCCTTAGCAAAGCATTACGAAAAAACAAAAATATTGGCTTATTTGAGAGCTGCTTTTGATACCTATCAGTTGAGTATTAGAATGGTGGAAGGATTTCGCTTTTCGCAGAAATACAACAGCAATTTAATCTTAAATAATGAAGTGAATAATTTGCTTAATCAAGCCATTCAGGTGTCTTATAAATTATATACAATTACAAAAGAACCCCAATATTTTGATGCTACATTTTCTTTTATTGAGCAAAATAAATCGACGGCTTTATTGGCCAGTCTAAAACAAAACGATTCCTTGCGCTTATCGAACGTTCCTACAGAATTGATCGAAAAAGAAAATTTGCTCAAGCAGAATTTATTGAGCCTTGACGAGAAAATGAACCCATTGGATATGGCTTCTAATATTTCGAACGAAAAACTTATCCAAGCCTATCGAAATCAAAAACAAATATTTAAAAACAGTTTAGATAGTATCCAGCAGATTTTATTTACGGATTATCCTGAGTATTATCGGTTATTCTACGGTAACAATGTAATTGGGATTAGCGATGTTCAAGAACAATTGAATAAAAATAAAGTGTTGATAGATTATGCACTTACCGATTCTTTAATGATAGTATATGTTATTTCGAATAAGCAGGCCGATATATACACAAAAAAAATTCCTCCGGGATTTGAGAACTCTATTCTTCGCTTGCTACAATTAGTCCAACATGTCAATACAGAAAATAGTGCGTCCGATTATCAGTCGTTTATTAAGCTGGCATTCGAAAATTATCAATTTCTTTTAAGCGATTTCGCTCCTCTGCTCGAAGGTAAGGAATTGCTTTTTGTTCCCGACGGCATATTGAGCTATTTGCCTTTTGATGTTTTGCTTACAGATACCATTGCAAAACCGCAGCCCGATTATAGAAAATTGCACTATTTTATAAACAAGAATGTGAGCAGTACTTTAAATTCAGCAGCAATTTACTTTAGTTATTCGGACAAGAAAAAATTGAATTATGGCGAGATCATTGCTTTCGCACCGGAATATTTTTTGGTCGATCCAACGGATTCGACAATTAAGAGCGATTATGCCTTAATGCCTTTACCGCATGTAAAACGCGAATTGGAAAGTATTTCTACCTATTTTAATACCGAAATTTATAAAGGGACAAAGGCTACGAAAATCAAGTTTTTAAATGCGGCGCCAAAAGCTTCTGTTTTGCATTTGGCTATGCATACGGTATTGGATGATAAAGATCCTTTGAATTCCCATCTCGTATTTGCGAATGCCAATGATACGGTTTCTTCCGGATTATTTACCGTTGGAGAGTTGTTTGGGATGGAACTGAGCGCTGATTTAGCCGTGTTAAGCGCTTGTAATTCAGGCAATGGAAAATTAAATAAAGGCGAGGGAATTATGAGTTTATCCACGGGGTTTCAATATGCGGGTGTGCCTAGTGTGGTGATGACACATTGGGATGTGAATGATAAATATAGCGCCGATTTAATTAGTGGATTTTATACCTATTTGGCTCAGGGTTTTGATAAAAATGTGGCTCTTCATAAGGCGAAACTTGATTTGATTAATCATGGAAGTGCTATGTATGCCCATCCTTATTATTGGGCTGGTTTTACGCTTATAGGGAATGAGTCGGCCATTGTTGCTCGGAAATCGGGTTTTGGTAAAAGTTTGGAATATGCCATTCCTATCCTTGTTCTTTTTGCCTTCTTTTTTCGACTAAAAAGGAAGCGCAATGGATAAAAAGCAGCTGTTCGAATTTTTAGAGAATTATACGCTAAAGTACAACCAAATAGAATTTATTGAAAATGATCCTATTCAAATTCCACATCAATTTACGGTAAAAGAAGATATTGAAATAGCCGGTTTTTTGGCTGCAAATATTGCCTGGGGTCAGCGCCCTGTTATCATCCGAAATGCCAATAAATTGATGGAATTGATGGATTTTGCTCCTCATGATTTTATTATGAATGCGGTGCATAGCGACTTAAAAGTTTTTGAGGGATTTAAACATCGTACTTTTCAATCGGTTGATATACAGTTTTATATAGAGTCTTTGCAGCATATTTACCGAAACTACGGAGGACTGGAAAAAGTGTTTGAAATGGGATTTAAAGAAAATGCAAAAAAAGCCTTGGTCGATTTTAATCGTTTGTTTTTTTCTATTCCTCATTTATCCAGAACAGAAAAGCATGTGTCAAATCCGGAAAGAAATTCAGCGGCAAAACGCTTAAATATGTTTTTAAGATGGATGATTCGTAAGGATGATAAAGGGGTCGATTTTGGTCTTTGGAAAAACTGTTCGCCTGCTCAGTTAATGCTTCCGCTCGATGTACATACCGGAAGAATTGGTAGAGGTTTGGGTTTGCTCGAGCGAAAACAAAACGATTGGAAAGCGGTAGAAGAGATCACGAAAAATTTACGGCTGTTTGATAAATCCGATCCAATTAAATATGATTTTGCGCTCTTTGGATATGGTGTAAATGAAAAATACACTTAATAATCTGCTTTGTTATCACTTTTTGCTTTATTTTGTAAGCTGGAGCTTAAACTATTAAAATGAATAAATTTCACATAGCCTTTGTTATATCAATGCTTGTTTTAGCGACGACCATTTCTTCCTGCACAAAAACATTAAAACCCTCGAGTCAGGATGGCGAAATTGCCTTCTTTATTCGTTTACCTTCTCTAACTTGGGCACGTTTTGAAGCGAGATGCACTACAGAAGATATTTTTTTGGATCAGGTTCGAATTCAGAATCCGAGTGGTGGACTTGTAACCGAGGAGTTTAATCAGCAAAGAATTCCTAAAAACGAAATTTTTGCCATTGGAAATCAGGAGCCTGAAGATGGTTTATGGTTGATTACTTTTATCGGAAGCAGTGCGATTACGAATGCCGATTTTCAACTAACAATGCCCTATGAAATGTCTATAGAAGGCACCGACGAAGGATTTTAAATTATGCGTTTATCCAAGAATAAAATATCAACAAAAGAATTACTGCATCAAATTATTTTTGAAGCCGATACTCCGACAGGTAAACTTTTTGATGTTTTGCTTCTGGTATTTATTATGCTTAGTGTAGTTACTGTTCTGATTGACAGTGTGCCGAATATTCATAATCAAATGCCACAACTGTTCTTTTATCTGGAATGGTTTTTTACACTCATTTTTACAGTAGAGTATTTATTAAGAATTTATACGGTTTCAAAACCGTTTAAAAATTACATATTTACGTTTTACGGCATTATCGATTTTTTGGCTATTTTACCTACCTATCTAAGCGTATTAATTGCCGGCAGTCAGTATTTAATGGTTATTCGGATATTCCGTATGATACGTGTTTTTCGTATACTGAAACTGGGTCGTTTTATTGGCGCAACCGAATTATTAAAAAAATCCATTGTATCGAGCAGACATAAGATTTTTGTTTTTCTTGAAGTTGTTTTAACCGTCGTGTTTATTATGGGTTCTTTGATGTATCTAATCGAAGGCCCGGAAAGCGGTTTTACAAGTATTCCCAGAGGGATCTATTGGGCTATTGTAACGCTTACTACTGTTGGGTATGGCGATATTGCTCCGGTAACTGTACTGGGTCAGTTTGTAGCCTCGGTTGTAATGATTTTGGGTTATGCTATTATAGCCGTTCCAACAGGAATTATTACAGTCGAAATGCAAAGAGCTGAATCAAAAAAGCTTCCACTCAATACCCAGGTTTGTAGCAATTGTTATTGCGATTCGCACGATGATGATGCAAAATTTTGCAAACGATGCGGATCTGAGCTTTGATAATCAGGTGATTATAAAGAAAACGACTTCTGAGTTCAAAAAAATACGCATAATCCCATTTGGAATTAAAAAAATCTATCTTTGTCGGCTGAAAAATAGTTATGATTAAGCATTTAAATCTGATGAATTTTGAAGATGAAATTGCTCAAGGAGTAGTTTTGGTCGATTTTTGGGCACCTTGGTGTCAGCCCTGTTTAGATCAAAATCCCATCTTAGATGAAATTGCTGTTGAACTTAAAAGCAAAGTTAAAGTTTTTAAGGTTGATGTTAATGACAACCGAGTGGTTAGCAATAAAGAAGGCGTTCAGAATATTCCGCTACTTATTTTATACCAAAATTCAAAAGCGATTGCCCGATTTCAAGGCATTCAGTCAAAAGAAAGTATAATGCGTTCAATTTTAAAACTTATTTAATACCATGATTTTACTCGAAGCAAATTTAAAATTAATTCTCCCTGTTGCGCTTTTAGGTGTTGTTCTTTTGTTTTTTATCTATCGTATGTATAAAATGCGCCATTTATTAAGCGCTAGTACTATGCCCGAAAGCAGCGAAAACACTTTAATAATAAATGATCAAAATTTTGATAAAACAATTGCTACCGGTATTACTTTAATTGATTTTTGGGCGCCTTGGTGTGCCCCTTGCCGCATCCAAGGACCTATCATAAATGATTTAGCAAACGATATGGTGGGGAAAGCAAAAATTGGCAAACTGGATGTAGATCAGAGCAAAAAGGTAGCTTCTAAATTAGGTATCCGTAATATTCCAACAATTTTAGTTTTTAAAAACGGCAAAATTGTTAAACAGTTTGTCGGAGTTAAACCTAAAAACACGCTTATAAGCGAGATTGAAAAACATCTCTAGATCAATCGTTTAGATTCAATTCGTCACTTATTATTCTCTATTTTATAATGTTAATAAAGCTTAATTTATCGAATAAAATAGAATGTTATTCTAATAACAATTGTATCTATTACAAATTCGTTTAATTTTGCTTCATTATTTAAACAAACCAAAAAAACGAAAAAAATTAAATATGTCAATTAAGCAGAAATCTTTGGACTTAAAGAATCGAATGAGGGAAGCCCTTTCCGGAGGAGGTTCTAAAGCCATCGAAAAACAGAAAGCTGTTGGTAAATTAACCGCGCGCGAGCGTATAATGGCCATCTTAGATGCAAAATCTTTTCACGAATATGATCTTTTTGTAGAGCATGCTGCTAAAGATTTTGATATGGACAAAAAGTACTTAGCCGGCGATGGCGTTATAACGGGAACAGGTTCCGTTTTTGGACACCCCGTTTGTATTTATGCCCAAGATTTTACGGTTGCAGGCGGTTCTTTAGGATATGTCCATGCTAAAAAGATAACCAAAATAATGGATCAAGCGATGAAGATGAAGGTGCCACTTATTGGCATTAACGATTCAGGAGGAGCTCGTATTCAGGAAGGTGTAAATTCATTGGCTGGTTATGGCGAGATTTTTTACCGAAACACACAGTCTTCTGGTGTGATTCCTCAAATTTCTGTGATATTGGGGCCTTGTGCCGGTGGTGCTGTGTATAGTCCGGCATTAACCGATTTTGTTTTTGTGGTTGATAAGATTTCGAAGATGTTTATTACCGGACCTGAAGTAATCAAAACGGTTTTAGGTGAAGATATTTCGATGGAAGATTTGGGTGGTGCCCGAATTCATGCCGAAAAAACGGGTAATGCTCATTTTTATGCCGAAAGCGAACAAGAGTGTTTCGATCAAATAAAACAACTTTGTACTTATATTCCTTGGAATAATGCGAAGAAAGCGGATCGTTTCCCTAAAAAACCACCCAGAACACGACAGTATAAAATAGATGATGTAATTCCAAGCGATCCTCGGCAACCTTACGATGTACGCGATGTTATTAAATCCTTGGCCGATGATTCTGAATTTTTCGAAATCCAAGCGCTTTGGGCTGCAAATATTGTTATTGGTTTTGCGCGATTAGATGGTCAAACCGTTGGTATTGTTGGTAATCAGCCAATAGTGCTTGCCGGAGTTTTGGATGTTGATTCTTCCGACAAAGCGGCTCGCTTTATTCGCTATTGCGATGCCTTTAATATTCCATTATTAACTTTGGTCGATTTACCCGGGTATCTGCCCGGCGTAGATCAAGAACATGCCGGTGTTATTCGTCACGGTGCAAAAATATTGTATGCCTATTCAGAGGCTACCGTGCCTAAATTAACCGTAATTATGCGCAAGGCTTATGGTGGTGGATATATAGCCATGTGCTCGCATCATTTACGTGCCGATTTTGTTTTTGCTTGGCCTATGGCCGAGATAGCAGTTATGGGTCCGGAGGGGGCAGCCAATATTATTTTCAGAGCGGAAATAAAAAATGCTGAAAATCCCGATAAGGTTCGTCAAGAAAAAATTGAAGAATACAAACAAAAGTTTGCAAATCCTTATGTAGCTGCGGCTTATGGTTATGTAGATGCTGTTATCGAACCTTCTGAAACGCGAAAAATGCTTATTCATGCCTTGGAAATTTCTTCTTCTAAATCGATAGAAACAGTTTCTAAAAAACATGGGGTTCCTCCATTTTAATTCATTACTATGAGCAAGAGAGTTCGAAAATCAAGGAAGGAAAAGCACGAGAATTTGGAGGTATTTGACGAGTTTTACTTGGAAAATATGCTGTATTATACGCGAATTCCTGATTCCTATAAAAACAGAGAAGTCTATAAACCGCTAAACGAAAAAGTACTTAAAGCCTTTATTCCGGGAACAATTAGAGAGATGAATGTGGAAGTCGGCGAAAGTATTGAAGTAGGACAGAAGCTGATGATCCTCGATGCCATGAAAATGGATAATGTTGTGAAAGCGATGTATAGCGGAACGGTTAAATCCATTCTTGTTAAAGAAGGTGAAATGGTGAAAAAAAATCAAGTCATTCTCGAATTCGATTAGCTTTTGTTCTGGCTTCGCTTCTTGTAAGCCATTCAAAAGTATCCATCTGAATTAATGATTTTTCTTGACTTTTTTCGATAGTTTTATTCTACCAAGTGAAATAAGTATTACTCCTGATATACTTATTAATCCTCCCCATATTTGATGAGGTTGGGGCAAGGTGTTGAAATACAAAAAGGCGCCTATCATTACAAATAATCCTTTGGAGCTGCCTAAAATACTGTTTCGGCTTGCTTCTATGTATTTTATGGCTTGATAGCCTGCCAAAGAAGTCAAAAAAGGGCCTAAACCCGAACCTATCACAATATTCCAAAGCGCCTTATTTGATATGTGGATTGATTCGTGCATATAGCTTAAGGCTAAAATTGAAAACAGAAAAAGGTGCAGCGTGCGGCTTAATGCCATAATGGACGGACTCAATACTTGTACATTTTTTTTGGCAATAATGGCGCTAAAGGAATAAATAAATCCGGAAAGTATCATATAATCCGTGCCTTCAATAAAAATATTTTCTAATACTTCGCTTCCTTGATAACTGATGATAAATGCGCCTAAAAGGGCGAGTCCCATTCCGATTAATTCGGGAATATTAAATCGTTCTCTTAAAAAAATAAATCCTAAGATTGTAACAAAAACAGGATTCACATTGCCGATAAAAGAAACAACTGCGGGATTTGGTACCGTTCGAATAGCTAAAAAGAAAAAACTCGTTCCGGCAATTTCTAAAATCCCTAGCGTAAGCAGGGTTAAATATTGCTTGGTTTTAAATGTTTTTATGGTGGGGAGCTTTTTTCTTTGCCAAGCAAAAAGGATATTCCAAACAAATCCAAAGGCGAACCAATAAGTGCCAAATTGAGCTAATGTGGCTTCGTTTAAGGCTGCCTTACTAAATATATAAACATTCGATACCGCAATTACGGCAATAAAGGAGAAAAGGTAACCTTTAACTCGGTCTGGAATTTCAATTTTCATTGGCAGCAAAAGTACGAATAGTTTAATTCCGTTATTAAAATATTATTGGGCATTAGAATAGATCGTATTTAACTGTTTGCCAATATGTTCTATGCTAAAATTTAATCGCGCATTTTGTTTAATCTCTATCGCGTTAAAGCTTGGTTTGTCAATTATAACGTGTTCCAATACCGCTTCCAGTTCTATTTCGTTGTTCGGTTCAAGCAAAAAACCATTTTTTTTATTGATAATTTCCGAAATTCCGCCAACATGGGTGGCGATAACGGGCAAACCACAGGCTTGAGCCTCGTTAATAACAACCGGAATATTCTCGAAATTACTGAAAAGCACTAAATAATCGGCCTTTTGGTACAAATCAACCAAGGCTTTTCCTTGCTTCAATCCATAAAATCGAAATTGATTTTTGGGGATATCTAGTTCAACCGCATAATTTTTCATGGTGTCAAAATCCATGCCTTCGCCAACCAACCACAATTCAAAATCGGAGTGCTTTTCTGAAAGTCGTTTTATTGTTCTTAACAATCCGCTAATATTTTTAGCACGATCTTCAAATGTGCTGACATGAATAAAAACCGGCGCTTGGTCACTTGCCTTTTTTTCATATTCCTGAAAGAAAATGGGATCTGCCACATTAGGAATTACTTTATAATTTGAATTGATTAAGTGATGCTTTTTCATTGCTTTTTCTAAATTCAAACTCACCGGAAGAACCGCAAAAGCGTTTTTAACAACGATTTTCCCCAAGTTTTTTCTAATCCATCCCGAATACGTATTTGGCACGGGCAAATACCTCGACCAATGTTCGGTTATCAGATAAGGTGTTCCGTTTATTTTTTTTAAAAGAAAAGCGAATAGCCCAAGCCGCGTTAAAATATGAACATGGTTAATAGTAGGCTTCCCTTGTTTTTTTATGATGAAACGGTAGCCTTTAATTAAGTAATACCAATACCTAAGCACATTCCAGATTTTACACGAAGAATTTTTATAATAATAAATCGCTGTAAAAAGAGGGTGTGTTTCAAAAAGCTCCATTTTAGTAAAAGCATCCGAAGTGGAAAGACCTTGAACATAGAGTACCGACACCTTATTATATAAAGCGGCTGATTCGGCATGTTTTTTCACAAACAAACCAAACATAGGATCACCTTGGTGCGGATACCATCGAGGCAGAAAAAGAATATGTTTTGACTTTTTATCCATAGGGCATAACAAACTTAAGCTTTATCTCTTAAAAGGGCGATGAATTAAAGATAAATATAGCTTTTTTAAGGCGGTTTATTTTGTTTTTATTTTATCCGAATATTTGGTTTTGAAGTGTTAAGAAAAAAATTACCTTTGCACCTGTTTTTGAAAAACGGGAAATGTTTGTAATTGTTAATAATTAGTCGCTCCTTAAATTTAATATAAAACGATGATTATCAACATTTAGTGTTGATAAATATGCAATAAAAGAGGTTATTAAATTGCAAGATAATCAGTAAATTAGTATCAAAAGCTTGCAATTATGTTAGGAAAATCAAAA
>JBFHQD010000118.1:0-9626 GCA_041592395.1 Bacteroidales bacterium
AGCATTTTGACGACTTATTTGGAAAACGGAGAAATTGAATTTCTGGATCATTACCAAAAGGGGATTTTAGAAAAAAGAACCGACAAATCAGTGCGAGAATTAAAAATTAAGCCTGAAGACGATACAATACCGTTAAATATCGATCCCAGTCAATTTGATCCAAGCGCAATAAAAAGATAGAATAGCTTTATTTTTTTATTCGCTCTTTCACGTTTTCTATCCCGTGTTTTGTTGCATCAACTGCCTTTTCCGAAGCTTTCACAACTTCTTGACTTCCTTTTTTAATACTCTTTTTTGTCTTTTTATAGGCTTTGCTTTTTGCAATATCGTCTTTTAGCTTTTTGGCTTTCTTTTTTGTTTTTTTTATCGCTTTTTCTGTTTTCTGCTCCAATTTTTGGGTTGATGCAAATGATTGAAAACTAAAGCTTAAAACGAAGGTCAAAAGGAGAAGTAGGGTTTTGTTTTTCATAAAAATGAGAATTTAAGATTGATTAATTTTTTAATTTGGGAATGTTGCCAAAGGTATATTTAAGTTTTGATTAAAATAGAAAGCTGGATAAAGATTTATTTCATCCATTCAAAAAGTTGATAATGCTCGCCATTCATCCCCGTTTTTTTATACGTCTTTTGAGCGCGAATATTCGTTTTGTCAACATACAAACGGATGCCTCGTACGTTTTCATCTTCGTTTACGATGGCTTGAATATGAGCATACATTTTGCTGTAGATTCCCAATCGGCGAAATTTCTCTTTAACATAAACCGATTGTATCCAATAAACCAAACCATTGCGCCAATCGCTCCATTCCGGTGTTATCATTAATGAAGAAGCAATTTCGCCATCAATTTCTGTTACAAAATATTGACCTTTTGCAGCGTCATGATAAGCTGCTGCCACGCCTTTTTCAACAATAGATTTATCCAGTTGAAGATTTTCGGTTTCCATAGCCATAGCCATTTGAAAATCGACAATATCGGCCAAATCTGATTCTTGTGCTTTTCTGATTTTTATATCCATAGATTATTTATTTGAGTGCATTATAAAGTATTTCGACAGGATGCAATGCGTCAACTTTTGTGCCATCTTTAATCTGACAGCGACAAGAAGTTCCGGGAGCAGCAATAATTGTGCTTTGTGCCGCTTCTCGAACCGCAGGAAACAAGACCATTTCCCCAATTTTCATCGATAAATCGTAATGTTCTTTTTCGTATCCAAAAGAGCCTGCCATTCCGCAACAACCCGATGGAATTTCAGAAACGGAATAGTGCTCGGGAAAACTTAATATTTTCAAAGTGCTTTTTGTCGAAGCCACTGCTTTTTGCTGACAATGTCCGTGAAGTTTAATCTCTTGAAAGTCGCTAGTAAATTGTTCTTTTTTGATATTTCCCTTGTCTATTTCTCGCGCTAAAAATTCATCAATCATTAATGCATTTTGGGCTAAAATTTTTGCTTTTTGAAGGAGTGATTCATCCACCAAATCAGGATATTCATCGCGGAAGCTCAAAATCGTTGAAGGTTCGATTCCCAATAAGGGATGTTCTTCAGAAATCAAGCTTTCGAGGAGCTCGACATTCTCATTCGCAATTTTTTTCGCTTTGCGCAACAAGCCTTTCGATAAATAAGTTCTTCCGCTTTCGCGGTGTTTTGGAATGCTAACTTCATAACCCAATTTATTTAAAAGCAGAATGGTTTTTATGCCAATCTCCGTATCGTTAAAACGAGTAAATTCATCGTTAAACAAATATACTTTTCCGTTTGGATAAGTTCCATTTACTGATTTTTGCTTAGCAAACCATTTTTCTAAAGTCGTTTTATAAAGCAAGGGCATTTCTCTTTTTGTTGAAAATCCGATGCTTTTTAAAAGTATTTTCGATAGAAATTTATTTTTATAAACAGCATTTGCTATGGCATAAAAAGGCATAGCTAAGGCATTTAGCTTGCTGATATTAGCAATGAGTTGCGAGCGAATGGGAACCCCATGTTCATCGTAATAATGCTGTAGAAATTCGGCTTTGAGTTTGGTAACATCCACATTAGAAGGGCATTCTGTTTTGCAGGCTTTACACGAAAGGCATAAATCCATTACCTCGTAAAGCTCTTGCTGATCGAAAGGATTGTCCTTTTTTGATTGTGTAAGCACTTCGCGAAGCATATTGGCTCGGGCACGAGTAGAGTTTCTTTCGTCTTTCGTGGCCTGATAACTTGGGCACATCGTTCCGCCAATCAAATGCGATTTTCGACAATCGCCTGAACCGGTGCATTGTTCAGCGGCACGTAAAATTCCCGGACCTTGATCGAAGCGAAAAACCGTTTTTATATCTTCTGCTTTTTGAACCGATTGATAACGCAAATGCGTATTCATCTTTGGCGTATCTGTAATTTTTCCGGGATTAAAAATATGTTTGGGATCCCAAGTGTTTTTTATGCTTTCCAATAAAGCATAATTGGCGGCTCCAATCATAAGTGGTATAAATTCACCGCGTAAGCGTCCATCGCCATGTTCGCCACTTAATGAACCTCGGTATTTCTTGACCAGCTTAGTCGTGTCTAAAGCAATACTGTGAAAAAGCTCAACATCTTCGGCTTTTTTAAGATTTAAAATGGGTCGTAAATGCAATTCACCTGTAGCGATATGGGCATAATATACACACGATTTATTGTATTTTTTTAGAATTTGGTCAAACTCAGCAATATATTCCGGCAGTACTTCAGGATTTACCGCTGTATCTTCGATAACGGGAACGGGCAATTCATCGCCGGGCATATTCGATAAAACGCCAAGTCCGGCTTTGCGTAAAGCCCAAACTTTCTTTATATCACTACCCGTAATCAAAGGAAAATGAAAACCATAACCGGCAGCTTTCATTTCCACTTCCATCGCTTTTGCTTTTTCTTCAATACTTGAAAAAGCTTCCTCTGTAAATTCAACAATCAATAAAGCGCCCGGATCACCTTTAACGAAAAAACGATTTTCAGCTTGTTGTTTATTCTTTTTGGTCAAATCCATTATCGCTTTGTCCATCAACTCAATGGAGACAGGCTTGTGTTTTAGGGCAATCAGATTTGCTTTTAATGCTTCTTCTATGCTGTTGAGATGAACACAAATCAAGGCATTATGTTTCGGAGGAAGAGGTTCGAGATTGAGTTTTATTTCGGTTGTAAAGGCAAGAGTTCCTTCAGAACCGGCCAATAATTTGGAAAAATTAAACTTTTCTTTTCCTTCTGTAAAGATTTCAGAATCGAGCAAAATATCTAAAGCGTAGCCCGTATTGCGTCGTTCAATTTTCGGATCAGGAAACTCTTTTCGAATATTCTCTTTATTTTCTTCTGAGGAAAGTATTTCATAAATATGCTGATAGAGCTTGTTTTCGAGTGATTTTCCTTTGCGTTTTTCTTCAAATTCTTCGCGAGTTATTGCTTTAAAATCGGCTTCACTGCCATCACTTAAAAGGCATTTCACTTCGAGCGTATGATCGCGCGTACTTCCATAAATAAGTGAATGAGCGCCACAGGAATTATTCCCTAACATGCCGCCCATCATACAACGATTTGATGTAGAAGTTTCGGGGGCGAAAAATAATCCGTAGGGAAGGAGAACCTGATTGAGTTCGTCTAAAACAACACCGGGTTGTACGCGAACCCAATGTTCTTCTGCATTAATTTCCAGTATTTTAGTAAAATATTTCGAGATATCGACAACAATTCCATTTCCAACTACCTGACCGGCAAGCGATGTGCCGGCGGCACGAGGAATTAGGGCAATATTGTTATTATTGGCAAACTTAATGAGTGCTTGCAAATCTTTTTCATCTTTTGGTCGACTAACGGCAATCGGTTTTTCTCGGTAAGCCGACGCATCTGTAGAATATGCAATACGCTGCAATTCATCAAGATAAATATCACCATTAAAGGTAGATTGCAAATTTTTTAATGCGGATAACAGTGTTGCGTTTGTTGTTTTCAAGTTTATAAATTTAGCCGTAAAGATAGCGTTTTTGAAAAAAAAGCGGCTAGGCGGTGTAGAAGTATTTGTTTTCGTTTATTTCTGTTTTATTATAATCTGAATGTTTTGGCCAAATGAAACAAGTCAGGGCTTCTCTCGAGTGAAGCCCTGACTTAAACTTATTTTTGTGATCAAAGATTATTTCTTTAAACGCGATTTGGGAATCCATGCCCAAAGCGCCTCAACTTTGATGGGCTCCTCGCCAACTTCGTCTGAAATAACAACAGGTATTAACAGCTCACCTTTTTCTGTTTCATGAATAATTTTAATCATTTCATCGCTAAGTGTTGCCGTAGCGCGCATAGCTCCTGTAGAACGTTTAACAAACGCTGTATTTAAGCTTTTTACTAACATCACTCGGTCGTCGGGAATATTCATGCCAACAACCATTCCCGTAGCTGTCTCTGCTAGCAAAATCATCGCTGTTGCGTGAATTTGATGGATGTGATTTTGTACTTCAGCTTTATTTTCTAAGGAGACCACAACTTCGTGAGTTGTCATTTTCTCGTAACGTACGCCACTATGTCCAGTAAACTTTACAAATGAACCTACTGTTTTGGTAATTCCCTGAATCTTTTCTTCTTCTGGCAGGTGTGCAAATTGACCCACTAACTTACTTAATGCATTTTCCACGTTTATTTTTTTTGTCAAAAATAAGAAATTATACAGATGTAGATCGACTAGTTTTATTGAAATTGGTGTTCTACAAGCCTTCATTAAAAAATCATTCTGAATAATTCAGTTTGGACAGATAAAGAATAATGACTTTGAGGGATTTAAAGACAATAGAAAACAAAAGACAAAAGCATTTTATATCCGCAGGGCATTAAACTGCATGTCGATCGATTTAGAATATTCTATTATCGATTCCCAACTTCATAAAGCGATGTTTGAAATTTCTTACATTTGCCAAACAAACGCCAACCAAAATGTCATTATTAATTTTAAGTCCAACGAGAGAGACTGATTCTTGGGTTCAAGCTATTAAAGAGATAGATCCCGATATAGCTCTTTTTGTTTATCCGGAACCAATTGATAATGATGCTGTTGAATTTGTACTCGCTTGGAATCATCCCTATGGAAGTCTGCAAAATTATCCGAATTTGAAATGTGTTTCTTCTATGGGAGCAGGGGTTGATTATTTATTAAAAGACCCGAAATTGCCTGAAAATATTGCATTGACTCGTATTGTCGATCCTGAATTATCAAAAACCATGTTCGAATTTATTTTGGCTATGGTGATGACCCATTTGCGACGATTGACTCACTTTAAGCAGTTGCAAAGCGATCAAATATGGGAACCAATGACATATCGACGGATTGAAGATGTTCGAATAGGAATTATGGGTTTTGGTGAAATAGGATCATACGTAGCGGAACATATGATGCAACTGGGTTTTAAAGTAAATGGCTGGTCGCAAAGCGAAAAAACGAATACGAAAGCCAAGATATTTATTGGTGAAAAGCAATTTGCGGAATTTATGCAAAATACGGATATTCTGGTGTGTTTGTTGCCCAGCACTTCAAAAACGAGAGGTTTACTAAATAAGCAGACTTTGTCTTATTTACCCAAAGGAGCTTCGCTAATCAATGTGGCCAGAGGCGATATCTTGCTTGAAAATGATTTGATAGAATTGTTAGATAAAGAGCATTTATCTTGGGCTTCTTTGGATGTTTTTTTACAAGAACCTTTGCCTTTTGATCACCCATTTTGGAATCATAAAAAGATAGATATTACGCCTCATGTGGCAAGTTTAACAAACCCCAAAACGGTAGCCCCTCAAATTATTGAGAATTATTGGCGAATGAAAAAAGGCAAAGCACTTTTGCATCAAGTATCACAAGAAAAAGGCTATTAAAAATAAGAAAATGAAAATAGATTTAAAAGGAATATTTCCTCCGTTACCCACTGCATTTGATGATCAAGAAAATTTGGCCATAGACAAAATGCAAGCAAATATCAAGGCTTTAAATAACTATAATTTAGCCGGATTTTTAGTTTTAGGTTCCAATGGTGAATTGGTGCATCTTACTGAGGAAGAAAAGATTGTGGTTTATCAGGAATGTAGAAAAGCAATTCCGAAAGATAAACTGATGATAGCAGGAACCGGTGGTCAAACGACGCGTGAAACAATTCGTTTAAGCAAAGCCGCTGCCGCTGCAGGTGCTGATGCCGTTTTGGTATTAAATCCATTTTATTACAAAGGTTTGATGACGACAAACGCTTTGGTTGCGCATTATCATGCAGTAGCGGATGCATGTCCTGTTCCGGTAATTATCTACAATATGCCGGCTAATTCAGGATTGGATATGCATGCAGATCAGATTCTGGCCATATCCAATCATCACAATATAATTGGATTAAAAGATTCAGGTGGTAATATTACAAAGATTGCAGATATTATTGGTCGTTCAAAACCAGGTTTTCAGGTACTTGCCGGCTCTGCAGGATTCTTATTATCGGCATTTACAGTAGGAGCGGTAGGCGGAATTTTAGCTTTAGCCAATATTGCACCTCAACAATGCCTCGATATTCATCAATATTTTAAGAATAAGGATTTAGATGCCGCTCGAAAATTACAGGCTGCAATGATTCCTGTAAATACTGCAGTTACTGCTCGTTGGGGAGTTCCGGCTTTAAAAACAGCGATGGATAGTATTGGCCTTTTTGGAGGATTGGCACGCAAACCTGTTCTAGCCATTAGTGAAGATGTAAAGACTCAACTTTTGGATATTCTTAAGCAAAATAAAATCACAAACATTTAATCCCAAACAAATGAAATCAAGAAAATTATTAATGATACCCGGACCCATAGAGTTCGAACCGGAAGTTTTAAGTGCATTAGGAAAACCGACAACGAGTCATGTTGCACCCAATTTTATCCAAAGTTTTGGAAATGCACTCCGCATGATGAAAAAAGTATGGCTTGCCCCAAATGGACAACCCTTTATTATGGCAGGAACAGGGACTTT
Organism: Bacteroidales bacterium; assembly: GCA_041592395.1. Lineage (GTDB taxonomy): Bacteria > Bacteroidota > Bacteroidia > Bacteroidales > UBA12170 > UBA12170. The sequence continues at coordinate 6,977 of JBFHQD010000118.1, forward strand.
GGCCATGGATATGGCCGTCGTGAATTTAATAGAAAAAGGAGATAAAGTGCTGGTTATATCAACGGGTTATTTTGGTGTTCGTTATGCCGATTTGCTTATGCGTTATGGTGCTGATATTACTTTTCTTCAATCAGAAATTGGCGATGTTGTTCCTCTCGAAATGATTGAAGATGAATTAAAAAAAGGTATTTATAAATTATTGACATTCACCCATGTAGATACTTCTACAGCGGTGATGGTTGATCCTAAATCCATTGGAGCACTCGCTCAGAAATACAATGTTTTAAGTATTTTGGATGGTGTTTGCTCCGTGGCCGGCGAAGAAATCCGACAAGAAGAGTGGGGCATTGATGTTGTTTTTACAGCATCGCAGAAAGCCATAGGAGTTCCTCCGGGATTGGCCTTAATGGTGGCTTCGGAAAAAGCAATGGATGTTTGGAAAAACAGAAAAACGCCTGTGGCGAATTATTATTCTGATTGGGGAAATTGGTTGCCAATTATGCAAGCTTATGAACAAGGAAATCCTTCTTATTTTGGAACACCGGCGGTCAATTTGGTAATGGCTTTGGAAAAGAGTCTGGAAATAATTCTAGCTGAAGGCATGGAAGCTCGTTTTGCGAGGCATCAGATAATGGCAAAAGCTTTCCGAGAAGCTTTAAAAGCCATGGGTTTAAAAAGTATTCCGATAAATGAAGTCGTTTCTGCAGCAACTCTTTCTGCTCCTTATTATCCTGAGGGAATTTCAGGCGGACAACTGCTTGCTCAAGTGAATAAAGAAGGAGTGATTTTAGCCGGAGGTTTGCTGCCCGAAATGAAAGGTGATTATTTCCGAATCGGACATATGGGATCTATCAATCGTGCGGATACTTTGGCTACTATAAGCGCAATTGAGGTGTCGCTGAAAAAAGGTGGTCATGTTTTTAAAGAAGGAGCAGGAATTAAAGCAGCACAAAAGGTTTTGGATTAATATTTTAGTAAAAAAGGAAGCGAAAATTTATGATAAAAGTAATTATTGCCGGAGGAACCGGCTGGGCTGGGTCTGCATTGAGTAAAGCAGTGCATGCAAATTCCAATATGCAATTGGTCGCAGTCGTTTCAAGGAAAAATAAGGGAGGCGACTTGGCGAAACTACTCAACTTAAATTCAACAGCCGCCATTCCGATTTATGAAAATGTTGAAGAAGCTTTAAATGAGCAAGAGTGTGATGTTTTAGTTGAGTATACGAAACCTACTATTGCAAAGCATAATGTACTGACTGCCTTAGCAAAAGGGGTAAATGTTATTGTTGGAACTTCAGGATTAAGTGATGCTGATTATGCTGAAATAGAAGCGCAGGCACTTGCGAAAAATCGTTCTGTTTTAGCCGTTGGAAATTTTGCGCTTAGCGCCGTACTTTTACAGAAATTTTCTGAAATGGCGGCAAAATATATTCCAAATTATGAGATAATAGATTATGCACACCAAGATAAAATGGACGCTCCAAGTGGAACTGCAAGAGAGTTGTCTGCTCGTTTGTTAAAAGTTCAAGAATCTACGGAATTTGTTTCAGAAGATCAACTTATTGGTTTAAAAGCAACACGTGGTGCGAGACTCAATGGTGTTCAGGTGCATGCTGTTCGATTACCTGGATTTGTAATAGCTGTAGAGACTATTTTTGGTTTAAACGATGAGAAATTAAGTATTAGACATGATGCGGGATCAAGCGCCGAACCTTATGTTCAAGGAGGATTATTGGCCATCGAAAAAGTGAATACTTTTATTGGACTGAAAAGAGGTTTGGATAACGTTATGGAGTTTTAATCACTTTTAAACAGAATAGTTTAGTGGATTTAAATCGTTTTTATGGATATTTTAATAAAAGCGTAGGAGCTTCCATAGAACTTATCGAATTTGCGAAAAATTAATTACAATAGTTTATATTTGTTTATCATTCTTAAAAATAAAAAAAATGGAAGTCAAAACAGTTGTCATTCAAGCTTTAGAAAAGGCAGGTACACCTTTAAAAAGTGCTCAAATTGCTGAACAAAGCGGATTAGAGAAGAAAGAAGTGGACAAGGCGATAAAAGCCTTAGTCAAAGAAGAAAAACTCCATTCCCCAAAATTTTGTTTCTACGATATTAAAAGGTAGTTCATTTCTTTTGTGAATTGCCATTTCTTCATTTGCGGATAATAGCCGTCGAAATCAAAGCGAACACAATACATTTGTTTTTGCTCATTGCTTATTATAGGTTTATCAAAAATTTAAAAATATGCGTAAAATCATTCTATTACTTGTTGTCTTTTTTCCTGTTCTTTTATTTTCTCAAGAGTCTTCTAAAACGGCTTTGCTTTTAATCGATATTCAAGATTTTTATTTTCCTGGAGGAAACTCTGCTTTGGTAGAACCTGAAGCTGCCGCAGAAAAAGCAGCGCTTTTATTGGCCGATTTTCGTTCAAAAAACCAGTTGGTTGTTCATATTCGTCACGATTATGAACCGGGTGGCGGTATTCATAAACTCGTGGCGCCGCTAGCAAGCGAAAAGGTGATTACGAAGAAGGATGTGAATAGTTTTAAAGATACCGACCTGCTAGATTTTCTTCATGAAAACAAAATTGATACATTGGTTTTGGCCGGCATGCAAACGCATATGTGTTTGGAAGGCGCAGTTCG
>JBFHQD010000119.1:0-9546 GCA_041592395.1 Bacteroidales bacterium
CTGCACTTTTTACCAAGCCGGTCGTGAACCTGGTGTAGCCGGCGCTTGCGAGCCCGCTTGAGCTGCTTTTGGACTAAGAAGCACCATGGTTCCAATTGCAGTAAAAGCAGCATAAGTCCCCAACTTTTTTAGCGCTTCTTTTCTTGTGATTTCTTTTTCATCTTGTCGTTTTAATTTCTTTTCATTCATAACTAAAAATATCGTGTTTATACGCTTATTTAATCCAGGCAAATTTTTGCGTTTGTGTTCCTTCTTCATTCGAAATTTGTAGAATGTAAATTCCTGATTCTTCGTTAAATGGAATAAGGTTTTCTGATGCTTGCTTTAGTGTAATTGCAGTCAATAGTTTACCGGTAATCGAGTATATTCTTGCTCGTGTTTTGTTGTTTGCATTTCCTCTAATAATCAACTGATTGTCTTTGGCTCGACTAAAGACAAAGAAAGTATTCGGTTTGGCTAAGTTGTTTATTGCCAAAGTTGATTTGTAAGAAGTACGGACAAAGAAACGACCAATTCCTTCACTATCCTCTTGTAGTTGAATGACGTATTCTTGGCCTTCATTGGATAGATTGGTAAAAACATTTTCTGTTTTGTCTTCGAGTACCACAGCAAACGCTTCCGGAATATTACTCGTAGTAGCATTAAACCTAATCATATCACCGGCTTTGGCATCCAAACCTATCGGAATTACTAGTTCTTCAAAATCTTGAGGCAAGCATTGGAGACCGAAATCAATTCCATTATCCTCAACCAAACGAGAGTAAAGCGAGAAGTGGGGATTGCTGTTCAATAAACCGGCATCATAACTTAGATCAAGTCCTTTGTGCATAGCATCACCATAAAGAATTTGAGTTTTCGCCTGCGAATGACTTGTTTCTGCATTTAATGTAATACTGGCCCAATCCGTTTCTTCTTTTGATTTAAACAAAATAGATGTTTGGTGGTTTTGCATAGCAGGAGACATTGTAAAAATTCCGCCACCGCTTTTTGATTTTACAAAAAAGCCTTGTCCAACTTGCAAGTAATTTTGTACCAAGGAGCCATCTCCGGCATTATTAATAATTTTATAACTTGTCGAAGCTTGATCCCAGATATACAAAGCAGCATAACTTGGATCTAAAGCATCGGCATTGGCTGTAATCAAATTATTGGTTGCATGGGCAGACATTGTAGCGTTTATAGCGCTAGAAAAAGGATTGCTTAATAAATTCCAACCGAAATTGTCGCGCGTAAGTGTTGTGTTTACGGTACTATTGTTTAATGTTCCTGTTAAATTTACCACAGCACTTGAGCTGCGTTTAACAGCATAACCTTTTCCTAAGCTAAAGGCTGTATTGGGATCAGAACTTGTAAAATCCGTATTCCAATCATCCGCATTTTCGTTATAATCTTTCATCCCATCAATTGAATTTGCCGTTAGAAACGCATTATTTATGGTTTGTTCTGTAAATGGCGAGCCCATCATATGCCAATCTGTTCCGCTCATATAACGTTGGTAAATCACGGCTGTGGAGGAGCCTGAATAAGTGCCGCCAAAAATAAGGGAGCCACTATTTGTAGCATCGGAAACTATTGTGAGTGTTGCTGTTCCTTCAAGAGTTAGATTATAACAATTTGCGGCAGTAGAGGATGAGATTATTGGATAATTGCTTAACCCTGTTGGAACTTTTATGTCATGGTTCTCAGAAGGAATTCCATTTGACCAGTTGCCGGAAGTTGCCCAGTCTGTTCCCAAAGCTCCTGTCCAGTTTGTAATCCAAGTATCATTTTCCGCTCCGGGTGTCGGAAAATACTGTCCGTATGTAGAAGTATTTCTTGCTCCACCACTTCCGTTAGGTATTCGCTGATTGCTATGTCTTTCACTATTTCCGTTTCCGGCTTCATTAATTTGGGGCTGACCGGCAATTAATAAAGTCAACAATCCTTCATCATCAGCATCATCTGTGTCATAAACAAAGGCATCAATGAGGTTGTTGATAGTAAGTGTTGTTCCTTCCGGAAAATCTGCGGTGTTACCATTGTATAAAGCAATTGCATCAGGTCCGTTTTGGATAAAACTGGAGGAAACAATATAGTCAACATTGTTTACAATGGTTTGACCAATAACAAAATAACCATTGGCATCAGTGCTATAACCATCGAGATCATAGGCCTTATCAGAAAGATCATCACTTCCGTTGTAAGTGACTAAAATTAAACCATCTAAAGAAGTATTTCCGCTACCACCATCGAATAATTCAATAAACTCCATCACATCTGTTCCGTCAGTGTCAGCATCAACTTCGTTAATAATTATGTTTGATGTTGATAAAACTGATCCGCTGCAACTTACCGTTTTATTGGCGGCTCCGCTTGATGATAAAGAAATGTCTTCTGCATTATAATCTCCTTGCAATAATCCGGCTTTTAACCGAGTATAAATGGTTTGAGATACAGACCCTCCGGATTGCCCTATGGTAAATGCTGATGATTGAAAAGATATATTATCTGTAGATATTTCATAGTTTGTAGGTGGTGTTACCGTAATGTCGTTGGTTAAATTACTGCCTTCAAGTAAAAAAGATTGTGAAGCAGATGGTCCATTGCCTTGAATATAAGTAAACGTATTTAATGACGAGGAGCTTACTGTTATAAACGGCGTTTCCAATGCAGTGACAGAACCGCTAATAATTAGATCGTCGAGTCTAAAAGATCCACTACCCGAACTTGATCTTGATCCATCTAGCCAACCTTGTATCTTAACAGTTGCAGAAGATAAATTGGTTTGGTTCGATATGCTCTGATTAATGCTTAGGAGACTTGTACTTGGTGCGTCGACAGAGTAAATATTATCAGAATTGATTGCAATACCATATTTTTCAGGCCCAGCCAAAGTTGCATAGGCATTTAAAGAAATATTCGTTATCGAAAATTTATAGCCGGAATTCGCTGTTATGGTAAAGTAATAATATTTTGCATCTGTTTGATTACTTGCCGTCCATCCGGTGCTTTCTTCAATATATGGTTCGTTTGGGAAGTAGTCACCTGTCACAACGTTCGTCGTAATTGTTCCGGCAGAGAGATCAAAATCAGAAACGGTTAATTGGGCATGCTTTGAAGTTACAAGCAATGAATTTGTGGCCGGAAATTCAAACGTAACGATCTGTCCCCAAACCCAAATCGAGTTAAAGAGCATAATAAATCCCATGAGGAAGAGCTCCTTAAGAAATAGTGTTTTTCTCATAACTAAATACGTTTTTTGTTCTTAATCAGAAAGTTTACAAGAACAGCCAAACAGCGATGGAGGTGATAATCAATGAAAATAATTGATCCTTTTCAGGAAAGGAATACCTTTTACTATTTTAAGTCGGAAACTCTGATTATAGAATATTTGATTTAATGCGTTAATAAAAAAAGTATTCACTCGTCTATATGCCAGTAGAATACACGATTGCAATTTACAAAATCGAGTTTATTAATTTCAAGTATTTTGGCGATTTTCTACAAAAAAAGTGTGAAATTTCACTTTTTCAATGGATATCCATGAAGAAAACTAGGCGTAAAAGGTTTTGATAAAATGAGGATTTAGCGTCTTTAAAAGCTATTCGTTTATTCTTCTTAAAAGCGCTTTAAGACTAAGGGCACTCGAATTTATATAATTAAAAAGCGGCTCGCTATCGGCTTGGTTTGTATCCATTAAATATCCATTTCCAATCAGTTCTTCATACTTGTTAATTGCCAATACATCGGATGAAATGGCTTGTTTAGCAAAGGGATTTTTCTTTAATATCAGCTTTGCAAATTCTTTAAAAACGAGATCGTGTTTTAGTCCGGGGTAATAATAATCGCCATCTAAAACCCATTGTTTAATGCCGATGATTTTCTTTTGTAAAACTTCTATCTCGGCTTTTAAATCGGGATATTGAGCACTTGTTTGATCAAGTATTTTTTCAATCGCTGCTTTATCAAACACCACGATTTGCGATGCAGAACGCAATTGCGCCATCCAATCCTCAAGAAAAGTTTTGTAATCTGAACAAATTCCGGAATATACTTTTGCGCTTTGCGTTTCCTCTGCAAGCATAGAATAAGCAAATAATTGATATTGATAAGGCTGATGACCGGTGCATTGGGGAACAGCTGCCTGTCGGGCTACAAAACTCAAATACACGCTATCCTTAGCTAAAGCAGGCAGCTGCGATTTTAGCTTCTCAGAAAGAAAGTCTTGGTCAGAAATTAATGCGTTCAATTGTTTTGAAGCCAAGGGATTGTTTAGGTTTTCTTTTACTAAGTCATCTGCGCTTAATATGGATTGATCCAGCCACTTTTTTCTTTCACTATCGCTCAAGGCAGGAAGTTTAAAAAGATCAGTCGCTTTTGTTTTCCAGCAAAAACCAAAGAAATCGCAAGAATAAGGCGAAAAACAATGTGCTCCCACTTCGATTTTGGGCGAATGGGCTTCGCTCAACAGCTTTATTTCTTCTTCAATCTTTGAGCTAATTTCCGCTTGTTTTAATTTAATTTCCGCACTTACATTTTGCTTTATAAAATACTGCTCCACATCAATTTTTTCTGCTTCTTGCAATTCGTAGTTTTCGTTGACATAAACCAAGGAAAAGGAAGCTAAATCGAGCCCACTATTCGTAATGACATAATATTGCAAAGCAGCATCCGTAAAATAAGTTTCCGATAATCTCAAAGAGCTTTTTACTTCGTAGGCTTCCCATCCTTTGTCTGTTTTTACCAAGATATCGAGCATAACAAGCACCTTGTTAAACTGAAAAGTAGCTTCGTAAATAATGCGTTGGCCATTGGCGATTAATTCTTGAGTTTGAAGCACTGATTTTTGATATTGCGAGGGCGATTTTGGAGAAACATCAATTCCTCCCGGAAAAAGCTGATGGGCCATATCGCCGACTTTATGTCCGCGTTTAAATTTAGCCAGTTGTTCAGCGCTAAGTCGGTCGCGAAGAAAAGGTCTTTTTTTATGAAGATAAAGTGCCTTTAAACATTGATGTCCCTTGATAAAAGTTGATTTTGAGAGGATATGTTTTTCCATTTGATTTTTTTTACCGCAAAGAGCGTGAAGAAAAAAAGCAACGCCCGCCATTGCTTTGTGTTTTTAAATCTTAGCGCCCTAATCGTATTCTTAGCGTCATTACGTTAAACTAATTTTTCGTTATTTTCTAACTAAATTGATAAACGAAAAAGCATATTCATTCTTTTCCGAAGCGGCATGCTTTTCTTCACTTTCCACTATCCAGTCGTTAAAATTCATTTCCGGAAAAAAGACATCCGCCTCAAAATGTTGATGAACGCGTGTCAGGTAAATCCGCTGCGCAAAAGGAAGCAATGCTTTGTATAAATGAGCCCCACCAATAACAAAATGCTCTTCCGAACCGGACTGGTATTTTTCTATAATTTCTTTTATCGAATGCACCATTAAACAGTGGGCAAATTTTTTATTGCTGTCTTTTGTCAACACCACATTCGTCCTGTTAGGCAATGCGCCTTTGGGTAAAGATTCAAACGTTTTGCGTCCCATAATAATGGTATGACCGGTGGTAAGTGTTTTAAAACGCTTTAAATCGTCTGACAAATGCCAGATAAGATCATTATCTTTTCCTATAGCGCCATTTTCGGCGACTGCAACTATTATTGATAGCATAGGCTTTTTTATTCCTTGTTTCTTTGTGTGACTTGGTGCATCCTTAGTGTTACTTGGTGGTAAAAAATTTAATTAACCACGTAGGAAATCACGAAGGTTCACAAAGTTAATAAATTTGACCATTTCGCATGGCAAGAAATTAATCCTCGCGTATTTCGCCTTTTAAATTCTTTTCCATCAAGCGTTTGGCTTCCTCATTTGAAACCTCCATACCCATGACCAACATCAATTTCGTCAAGGCAGCTTCCATAGTCATATCTTTTCCATTGATTAATCCCATATTGGCTAAATCGAGACTGGTTTCGTATTTTCCCATTTCTACCGAACCACCTCGGCATTGCGAGATATTGACAATCAGAATTCCGGCATCGAGTGCCGATTTTATGGCTTCTAAAAACCAAGTTTCTGTTGGGGCATTTCCGGCTCCATAGGTTTCTAGGATAACGCCTTTCAATCCTTTTATAGAAAGGATGGCTTTTACGGTATTGGGGCAAATTCCGGGGAATAATCTTAATACAACCAAGTTATTATCGAGCTTGGTATAGGTTTTTAATCGTTTAAAATTGGGTTTCGAAATGTTTTGTTCGTTGTATTTTATATAAACCCCAACATTGGCAAGTGTAGGGTAATTTACTGATTTAAAAGCGTCGAAGTTTTCGGCATTGAATTTATGGGTGCGGTTGCCGCGAAACAACTGATTTTCAAAATAAATGCAGACTTCAGGAATCATAGGTATATCATCCGATTTAGCGCCGGCAATTTCCAGACTCGTAATAAAATTATCGCGACCATCCGTGCGTATCATTCCTAAAGGCAATTGCGAACCGGTAATGACAATCGGCTTATTTAAATTATCGAGCATAAAACTTAAAGCAGATGCTGTATAACTCATTGTGTCCGTGCCGTGTAAAATAACAAAGCCATCGTATTTTTCGTAATTTTCGGCAATTACTTCTGTAAGTTTTACCCAATAAGCAGGATTAATATTGGCCGAATCGATAATTGGATCGAAAGAATAGGAATCGATTTTGAACTTAAAAAGCTCTAAAGAAGGCATGTAATTATAAAGTTCGTCAAAATTAAACGGACGAAGCGATCCCGTTTCCGGATCTTTAAACATTCCGATGGTTCCTCCGGTATAAATAACCAATATAGCAGCTCTTGTTTCCATAAATTTCAATTACAAATTAAACAATTCTTTGGCGTTTTGTGTTGTGATTTCTGCAATTTCTTCGATGCTTACTTTTTTCACATCGGCTAATTTCTGTGCAATAATGGGTATATAGGCCGGTTGATTTCGTTTGCCGCGATAAGGAACGGGTGCCAAATAAGGCGCATCCGTTTCTAAAATAAAATAATCCAATCCTATGTTTTTAATTTGATCGGCTAAACCCGAATTTTTAAAAGTCAATACACCGCCAATTCCCAATTTAAAGCCATAATCGGTAATGATTTTTTGGGCTTGTTTTTCGCTGCCCGTAAAGCAATGGAAAACACCTTTTAATTCCGGAGTATGCAGTTCGTCTAAAAGCTTAAACAATTCATCAAACGAATCGCGCGAATGAATAACAATGGGTAAATGGTGTTTTTGGGCCAAACGAACCTGATAACGAAAAGCTTCTTCTTGCTCCGCTAAGAAAGTTTTATCCCAATACAAATCAATACCAATTTCGCCAATGGCGATAAAAGAATTTTCTCTCAATAATTTTTCTACAATGGCTAATTCATCTTCCACATTTTCCTTTACAGAAGTTGGATGCAATCCCATCATTGGAAAACAGTTTTCGGGAAATGCTTTACAAAGGCTTAACATGGCGTTGATTGAACCGCTATCTACATTGGGAAGCGCTATTTTTTTAACGCCCTTTTGAAGTGCGTTTTCTACTACAGCTATTCGGTCTTGATCAAATTCCGGTAAGTAGATATGGCTGTGCGTATCGATAAAATTCATTACGCAAAGATATTTCTTTTGCGTATCTAACAGACTTTTTTAAGTGATTTAATCGTGAAAAACAGGTAGATTTAGGAAGACCTGTCAGGTTTTCAAAACCGGACAGGTCTTTACGTATTTTCAATTTTTTTAATAGTCTTTTTTTCTAACTCATTTCCTTTTTATCTTTAAAACAAATTCTTTCTCATTCATTTTAAAGTCGATGTCTTCTGTTTTCCAAGGCAGTTCTTCTCCTGTTCTGAGCGCATACAAACTCGATAAAAATGTGTGTGCTTCGTTAAAGAGCTTTTCGATTGATACATTTGAGGTTGTTTTTTTAGTCTTCTGACGATCGAAAGCTTTATGTTCTTCGCCACTCAAACTAATGGATTTGTCGTTTAAAGGAAATAGCGATGTTTGTCCGGCCAGCACCTTTCTTTTCTGTCGGTATTTATCTGCATTTACCTGTTTTAGCGGCGATCCTGAATCTGTTTTTTGATTTAAATCTTCCGGCGGAAGTATTGATTTATTTGTTGCGTGATGATGAAGGTTTAACTGATCGCGCACTTCTTCTTTATCGCGCCTAAGCAAGATAGATTCGAGGCGTTTGATAATGCTTTCCTGATTGTAATAACCCACTATTTCATCCAATACTTTGGAGTCGAAAAGGCAGTGTTGATAGGAGAATTCCCATAAAGGCGTGAGGATTGTATTATCCACCAAACCAACCATGGTATATATCTGCATAAGATTATCTTCGGGTTTGCTATCGGTTATGATGAGCAGTTGCTTGTGGCGAATTCCGCGAATCATATGAACCAAATCGGAATCGAAACTTTTGATGTTTTGGGCTTCATCAACGATGAGCAAATCGGGGACAAACTGATTAAAATTATAGCTATGGTGCGAATAGTCGTCAAACCCTAAAATTTTAAAATAGGAGTCGGTTAAAAACTCGACTTCGTTTGTATTTGCATCAAAACGAATCAATTCTGATTTTTGATTTCCGACCTTTTCAATCTCTTGCTGCCATTGCGGCACAAGCGAATCGGGACAAATTATTAAGGCCGTTTTAAAATCGAATAATGCTTTCTTAAACTCAGCAGCTACCACGGCTTGCAAAGGTTTTCCCAGTCCGATTTCATCAGCTAAAATAACCTTGTTATTATAAACGACAAACTCAACGCCCTCTTTCTGAAAGCGAGTTAAGGAAACATGCAGCGAATCAAAATTTAAAGGCTTTATTGTTTTTAAATCGAGCAAAGCTTGACGATTGAATGCCTTTCTTACTTTTTCAATAACTTCCGGACGAATATGAATGAATTTATAGTTTTGCGCTTTGTTGATAAATTCTTGAAATTGAATAAGTTGTTTATCTAAAACTTGTTTTTCTTTATTAAAATAACTGTTCACAAGCGTTTGAATCTCATTCGGTAATTCTCCGGGATAAAACCAAGAAACACGATAATCTTTTAAAGGATGCAAAAAGACTTCTAAAAAGGGGAAATTTTGTTTTGGAAGTGTTTTGTGCTGTTTTTGAAATTCGTCAAAAGCATAAATCAAATGTTTGCATGTGCCTAATTTATTTGTATGATGATCGGGACAAGAACAATACCCTTGTTTTTCTTCAAAATCGTAAAAAGTGAGGTGATAAACCTTGTTACGCTGATTGGTAATGAGGTGTTCGCCATACATATTATCGGCAAAATCCAATTGGAATGTTTCGTTTTTAGCTTTTTCTTCCCGCTCGGCCATTACGCGTTTTATCATGCCTTCGCGTGTATATTTCATTCCTTTTTTGCGCTCTTCATCCAATTCCTGACTCAGATCTTCGTGCAGTTGCAACAAGGCAGAAACCTTATGAGAACAGATCCCTTCGGCTTTACAATTGCATTGCATTTCTACTTTTTTATTGTCCTCATCAAAAAACAAATCGGTCTGAAAATCTTGGTAATTATCTTCAACGGTA
>JBFHQD010000120.1:0-9537 GCA_041592395.1 Bacteroidales bacterium
ATTTTGGTATGACAACCAACGGTATTTTGCTTCCAAAATACGCCAAGCAGTTAAAAGCGGCCGGACTTATGCGTGTAAACATAAGTTTGGATACTATGGATCCAACCCGTTACCGCGAAATTACACGTTTAGGAAATATCGACGATGTGTTTGCCGGAATTGAAGCCGCAAAAGAAGCGGAATTGTTTCCGATAAAAATCAATTGCGTTATTAAAAACTCGCGCTTGGAACCCGATGCTGTTGAAGTAGCGAAATATTGCGAAGCCAATAATCTGGAAATCAGATATATTCACGAAATGAATCTGGAAACCGGTGAATTTTCCATTGTTGAAGGTGGAGAAGGAGGCGATTGTAAGAATTGTAACCGCTTGCGATTAACGGCCAATGGCGATGTAATGCCTTGTCTTTTTTCTGAACTTTCGTACAATGTAAGGGATTTAGGTATTGAAAAATCAATAGAAGAAAGCTTAAAAAACAAACCCAGAAGCGGAACCAGCAATCATAAAGGCAAGTTTAACAATATTGGAGGGTAAAATTCGATTTAATTAAAAATCCAATTCATATGTAATTGTAAAATATGTTTATTTTTTTTGACATTTTACTCTGTGTGCTGCTTTAATTTGCTTTGTGTAACAACTATTTCACAATGGATCACAGAGAAAAATAATTCTTAATTAGAGCATCTATTTTTTATTAATTTTGTGTTCGTACTTCGCTAGAGAATAAATACTCGCAATTGGTATCCTTAATTTTTTGGATTTCTCAATTGCTAAAAATCGATTAAACATTGCAAATTAACCTTATGGAACTATCGCATATTAATAAAGAAGGAAAAGCCAATATGGTGGATGTTGCTGCTAAGCCTGATCAATCAAGAACGGCTCGCGCTCAGGGTTTTATCCGATTAAAGAAAGAAACCTTGGCTTTGATTGCTGAAAACGGTTTAAAAAAAGGCGATGTTTTAACCATTGCTGAAATTGCCGGAATACAAGGCGGAAAAAAAACAAACGAACTCATCCCTCTATGTCATCCTTTAATGATTACAAAACTGGATGTAAAAACGGAAGTCATAGCAGATGGCGTTCGCGTTGAGAGCTTCGCCAAGTGTATCGGGAAAACAGGTATAGAAATGGAAGCATTAACCGCAGTCAATATTGCTCTGCTAACCATTTACGATATGTGTAAAGCTGTTGATAAAAAGATGAAAATAGAAGGCATTGAACTGATCGAGAAAAAAAAGGAAGATCTTTAAATTGAGTTTTCGTTCACTTTTCGAAAAAGGACATTTCCGGAAAAAGCTTCTATTACATACTTTCCAATCCCAAATGCTGCCTTCCCCACTCAAAAGTCGCAAGAGCAGCGGCATGAGAAACATTCATCGATAAAGTTTTACCTAGCAAAGGTATAAAAACGGTTTTTTTGCACTTATCTAAAAAATCTTGCCGGATACCATAACGTTCATTCCCAACAAGTAAAATGCATTTTTCGGGTAATTTTGTCGCAAACAAATTGGTAGCATTTTTGCTGGTTTCCACACCAATCAACTCATAATCAGGCGGGATATTGGCCATAAATTCTTCCGGAGTACAAAAAGTAAAATCGACATGCTTCAAACTGGAATGAGCAACGCGTGCAATTTTCGACGCATTAAAACTATTCACTTGGCTAATAAAATAGATTTTTGCTAAACCTAAATTTCCGGCCAAACGAATGAGAGCGCCCACATTTTCAGGTGTTCGAAGTTCATAGGCTGCCAGTATCAGCGTTGATTCTCCTTTATAACTCGCTTTTGATTTAAAAAAATCAACGGCATTAACATAGCTATTTTCCATTAATAAAATCCATTTGAAACCATGTAAAATTAAAAAACCTATCGGTTTGATAGGTATATATACAAAAAAAGAAGACATCAACCAATGCCTTCCAAGTTATTTCAAAAGAATCGAGCGAATTATTTTCTGCCTAGAAACTCGTCAGATACAGTTAATTGTGCTCTTCCTTTAGCTCTTCTACGAGCTAATACTTTACGACCGTTTTTAGAAGCCATACGCTCTCTAAAACCATGTTTATTTTTTCTTTTGCGAACTGAAGGTTGATATGTTCTCTTGCTCATAGCTAATTTTTATTTTTTCGGACTGCAAAAGTACAGCCTTTTTTAAGAATTACAAATCTTTCTGCTTATTTTTTATTAAAAATTCGGCTTGCTAAACAATATAGCAAGCCGAATTGATCAATTTATTTTAAAGGCACATGTTTTAAGGTTTCTAAAGTGAAATCCCAGAACTTTTGTACACTTTCGATATTCACTTTTTCGTCGGGAGAATGAGGAAAACGAATGGTTGGGCCAAAGGAGATCATATCCCAATTTGGATAAACACCACCCAATAAACCACATTCCAATCCGGCATGAATGGCAGTCACTTTTGGAACAATACCGTATTTATTATTATAAATATCGCTCATTGCTTTTAAGATTGGAGAATCCACATTGGGTTTCCAACCCGGATATTGTCCATCAAAATAAATTTTTGCTCCTGCCAATTGGAAAACGCTTTCAATCATATTTTCCAAATCTTTTTTAGCTGAATCCACAGAGCTACGAATCAATGTCAGCACATTAATCACTCCGTTGTTCGATTTAACAATGGCAATATTATTAGAAGTCTCAACCAGTCCTTCCATAGAATCGCTCATACGCATAACGCCATTTGGACAAGCATAAACGGCATTCAATAAATTTGTTTGCGTTTTTAGATCGATAAGATTTTCAGGAAGATCAGCAGCTTCTACTTTAAAAGTCATAAAAGGCTCTGTTTTCTCTAGCTCGGCTTTAAAAACAGCTTCGCATTTAGGAATGGCAGCTTCAAATTCTGCGGCTTTATCAGCTGGAACAACAACTGTAGCAAAGGATTCGCGAGGAATTGCATTTCTTAAACTACCACCATCGATAGAAGCTAGACGCAAATTGAATTTAGTCGCAGCTGAACGTAAAAATCGGTTTAATAATTTATTCGAGTTTCCGCGTTGCAATGGAATATCAACTCCTGAGTGACCTCCTTTTAATCCGGTAAGGGCAATCTTAAACGCTTTATATCCGGTTGGAACAGCTTCGGGAGTATAAGTAAATTGTGCATTCGCATTTGTTCCACCAGCACAACCAATATACAATTCGCCTTCGTCTTCCGAATCCATATTCATTAAAATATCGCCTTTTAAAACGCCAGCTTTTAATCCAAAAGCGCCGGTCATTCCGGTTTCTTCGTCCGAAGTAAACAAGGCTTCAATTGGACCGTGTGCAATATCTTTTGATTCTAAAATAGACATAGCAGCGGCAACACCCATACCATTATCGGCACCTAAGGTTGTTCCATCGGCTGTAACCCAATCGCCATCAACATAAGCATCAATTGGATCTTTGGTAAAATCGTGGTCTTTATCCGAATTTTTCTGTGGAACCATATCCAAATGTCCTTGAAGAACGATACCCTTACGGTTTTCCATACCGGCAGTAGCAGGTTTTCTTATAATCACATTACCGACTTCATCTTTTATGGTTTCTAAACCTAAGTTTTTTCCAAAATTCACCATAAATTCCTGAATTTTATCTTCGTGTTTTGAAGGACGAGGAATTTGGGTTAAACTGTAAAAATGTTTCCAAACTGCTTTTGGTTCTAGATCTAAAATCGCTTTACTCATTAGTTTATGTTTTTTAAATTATATCGAAATTATTAAGGCGCTAAGGTAGCTATTTATTTAGGATTAAGAAGAAATCGGATTCTAAAATAGAAGCATTTAACGTTTTTTAAAACGTTATTTCAATAGATTTTGGCAAGGCTCTTACTAAAGGCGAATATTAAGATTTTCTATCTCCACACCAAGTGATACGTTTCGTAATTTTTTCTCACGAACGAGCGTTTTGATAATAAAAAAGCCCAAGAATAGAGCAATATGACACATAATTGAAGGCATAGAACCTTGGAACTTGGGAAATATTCCGGTAATCAGAATACTCGGAATTATAAAAACAATAGAGCCCAGTATGAAATCGCCAATCATTTGTCGTTTCACCAATTCTTTGGTATAAACCAAATTCCGAACGGCCATTAACAGCATCGCAAATAAGCCTAATTGATAATACAATCCATAGAATTTATACACGGAATCAGGGTGCGAATAAGTAGCAAAAAATTGCTGACAACTGGCTAAAAGTGCCGAGGATGGTCGGGAGAGAAAATAGGTAATAAAAAACAAAGCACTACCTAAAAAAACAAAAGTAATATAGCGTTGTGTCTTCGATTCTGTTGGCGCACTTAAATAGGCAAAATAAACGCCAAGTGCTGGCAACATACTAATATTAGCAAAAGACAATCGAACCAAAAAAGAGTGTCCGGGATACATGCAATTAAAGGCCTCGAGGAGTTGATAAACAGCCAAAAAAAAGAGGATGGCTATCAAACTTTTCAAACTACTTTCGCCCTGCTTAAAAAGCATAAAGAAATAAATAAAAGCGCCCAACTCAATCAAGCCGGTTAAAATTGCCAAATAAGGAGAATATGCGTTCATAATTTAGCTTAAATAAGAATTGTTGCACAAATTTACACATTTTCGTTTCAATATGTACATGACATTAACTAAAAAAAAAGGCCGACTTAAACTAAGTCAGCCTCCAATTTTATAGCGCAGGAATTACTTTTGAATATTTGGCAATTCTAATCCGTAACCTTTCTTTTTATCCTCAGCTTTAAGTAAGAAAGCAAAAAGCAAAGCTAACAAAGTTAGGCCTACATAAATAAGCCATGTTTGCTGATAGTCGTATAATGGGAAATCGCCAGATTCTTTTAGTGCTAAAATTTTAGCTTGTATTTCGTCCGGACTTAAACCCATAGCTGTAAATTTTGTGTTCAGATCTTTTATGGCCTGCACAACCTGAGGGTTTGTAGCGTCCAAGGCTTTACCAACAAAGAAAGGAATACCCATTAAACCCCAGTTTTGGATATAAAAAATTGTGGCATAAGCTGAGCCCAATTGCTTTTCAGGAATGATTTTCGGAACCGAAGGCCACATAGCCGAAGGCACTAAAGAAAAAGCAATACCTAATAAAATCGCATTAGCTACAGCTACATAAATATTTGTAATAAATGGAAGATAATAAATTAGATGTACTACTATCAATAGCACAGCACCTAAAATCATTATACTTGCTCCCTTTCCTTTTTTATCATAAATACCACCAAAGAAAGGAGTTAGAAATATAGTACCAAAAGGAACCAAACTAGGAATCAAACCGGCCCAATCATCGGGAACCCCAAACTTATTTACCATTAAATCAGGCCCATATTTATAGAATGGGAAAACCGCTCCATAAAAAAGAACACATAAAATAGCAATATACCAAAACGCTTTATTTGTGAAAATAACTGCTAAGTCAGAAAATTTGAACTCATCGGATGGAGCAGCATTACCGCCTGAAGCATCTTCTTTATCCAATTTTTTATCCATTGTATTGTATAGAAAAAAGGAAATCAATCCTATAATTAAAAATACAACGCCCATTAAGATATAAGTAGGAATATCGAAAGTTTTTGCAATTTTTGCGCCAAAAGCTAAGGGGACAAAAGAACCTAATCGTGCAATGGCTACCTGCATACCCATAGCGAGTGCCATTTCTTTTCCTTTAAACCATTTCACCACTGATTTAGATACGGTAATTCCGGCATATTCAACTCCTACACCAAAAAGTGCATAACCAATAGAAGCATAAAAAACCCTTAATTCGAGACCAAAAATAGTAACCCCTGGCTCAAAAGTTCCGGCAAAAGCATAATACTTAATTAAAGCACCAATAACCATTATACCAGCCGAACTCAAAGTACTAAATCGAATACCAAATTTATCTAAGAGAATGCCTACCAATATCAAGGCTACAAAAAATACATTAAACCATCCATAGGCACTTACAACAGTTCCAAAATCAGAGCTGGTCCATCCATAAGTAGATTCTAGCAGCGGTTTTATAGGCGATATGATCTCTGTAAACATATAACCTGCAAACATAGTAAACGACAAGATTACCAATGCCGTCCAACGTGCAACCTTGGAGTCCCTTAAAGTTCTTTTAACGTCAGTCATATTTAATAATTTAAGATTTTTAAGCGGCTAAAGTACTGATTTTTCATTAGGTTCTAACTCGAAGTAAACAGAAAAAATGTAAACGATTGTTAAGTAATTCCTTAGAAAGTTAATCTTCTTTACCAATTTGACGAAGAAAGGCGATGTCAAAAGGAAACTAAAACAAATGGATAACTTTTTTAGTTTCAAAAAATTCTTCTTCGAAAATCTTAGAAAGCTCGAAAATTTTGTACTTTTTATGCGTGCCGGCAATTTCTTCTAACACATCACCACCCTTGATATACAATATTCCGTTTCGGAGTTTATTTTTTTGCTTCGACAAAATATTATGCTCAACCCAAGACAAAAACTCCGGCAAATTAGTAACGGCACGACTCACGATAAAATCGAAACGAATTTTTTTAACGTTTTCCGCTCTTTTTTGCTCCGCTTTCACATTTTTTAGGCCTAATTGTTCTGCGATGTCTTGAACCACTTTTATCTTTTTTCCGATGGTATCGATTAAATAAAAATCGACTTCAGGAAAAAGAATGGCCAATGGAATACCCGGAAAACCGCCTCCTGTTCCTACATCCATTATTTTTGATTTCGGAGCAAACTTAATGACTTTAGCAATGGATAAAGAATGTAAAAAATGACGTTCAACCAAATTGTCGACATCATTTCTACTCACCAAATTGATTTTCGTATTCCAATCGCGATAAAGATCTAAAGCACGCTCAAAAGTCATTACTTGTGCTTCGCTCAATTCGGGAAAATACTTTAGTAAAAGTTGGATGTTGTTTTGCATGGGACAAAGATAAAACTAATGTGTCGATTTACGAATCGAAAAAAGGCTAATTTATGGGGAGTAAAAAGATCTATCCTTAAGATAGAAGGAGGTAGCGAACAAAAAAAAGACCAAATAAAAGCTATACACCTTATCAACATAAGCACATTAATATCTTTCCTTAACTTTATCCAATTCATCCAATTTATTGTTTTATTTTGTGACATTAATTAAGTCCTATTATGCGAAAATTTTTTGTCATCGTTTTAAGCCTCTTTGTGTACACGAATTTAAGTGCCCAACAAGATAAAGAAGCCTATATTAATAGATACAAGGACATCGCCATAAAAAAAATGAAAGAACATGGTATTCCGGCCAGCATTACCTTAGCTCAGGGAATACTAGAGTCGAATTCCGGTAAGAGTGAACTTACAGTAAAAGCAAACAACCATTTTGGTATTAAATGTCATAAAGAGTGGAACGGACGTACTTTTAAAATGGATGATGACAAAAGAAATGAATGCTTTAGAAAATACAAATCGGCCGAACAAAGCTTTGAAGATCATTCGCGATTTTTAACTTCGCGCGATCGTTATGCCTTTTTATTTGAATACGATGTTACCGATTACAAAAGTTGGGCGTATGGATTAAAAAAAGCAGGTTACGCTACCAACCCAAATTATGCACAATTGCTTATTAAAGTCATCGAAGAAAATCATTTGGATCGCTTTGATAAAATGAAGCGCTCAAAAAATTCTTCACACAATAATGCCCTTGCGGTGCAAGCAAAACAGTCTTCAAAATATCCTGAGTTTAAAGATGAAAAGGCTGCTGATTTTAATCCCATTTCGGTTTCCAAAACAAATCGAATGATTTACGAAACGAATAAAGTAAAATATATATTAGCCTTAAAACAAGACAATTGGAAGTCGATTGCCGATGAATTTGGCTTCTATACCAATCAATTACTCGATTTCAATTCAGCAACGCGAAGAACACCTTTAAATGCAGGTGATCGCGTTTATATCGAAAACAAGAAAAAGAAAGCAAAAGTTTTGTATCACATTGTAGAACAAGGAGAAACTTTGCAGAGTATAAGTCAAATTTATGCCATTCGTACCAATTGGATCAAGCGCATAAACAACATCAAACGCAAAGAAGGTTTAAAAGTTGGCCAACGACTTCGATTGCGCTAAAAATCGTTTTTATTTTCTGACTTTTTTAATAAAATTTTCGACTTCAGGTACACCTCCCTGATAAATCAAATAGCCGTTATAAGGTTCTCTGGACGTAATTTCATCGTTTATCGGCGTCAGCATCAATCGTTTAACCTCCTCATGATCATCTGTTTGTCCCAAAACCCAACCCAATTTAATATAAGCCACTTCGGGTAACATATTACCGGCTGGAATAATTCCTTTAGCCATCATATCGCGACCTGTATCGTAAACAAACATATGCACATAACCCCAAAGCGTTTGCAAAGTCATAAACATATGCACACCCTTTTTATGCGCTCTTTCAATGGCAGGATAAAGTTCTTTATTTACATGGCCCAGACCGGTTCCAACAATTATAATTCCTTTATAACCGGCATCTACCATGGCATCTAAAACATCGGGTTTCATTGCCGGATAATAATAAAGCATGGATACTTTATCGCTAAAATAAGGTAGAATTTTTACGTTTTTATCTTTTCTCCGGTGATTGTATTCTTTTTTTATTGCTTTTATTTCGCCTCTCCTAACGGTCGCCAACGGGGTATCACCTATTGTTCGAAAAGTGGAACGATAAGAAGAATGCATCTTCCGAACGCGCGTCCCTTTGTGTAGTAATCCGTAATCGTCGGAGGTTGGGCCAAACATACAAACCATAACTTCCGCAATATCGCTATGACCGGCAGTGTACATCGCATGCATCAGGTTTAATGCAGCATCGGAACTGGGACGGTCTGAAGAACGTTGCGAACCCACCAAAACAATTGGAACCGGCGAATTTTGTATCATAAAAGTTAGTGCAGCACCTGTATGATGTAAAGTATCTGTTCCGTGTCCAATCACAATGCCATCTACTCCTTTTTCGATTTCACGTCCGATGGCTTTTGCTAACGCGATATATTGTTTTGGGCCCATATTCTCAGAAAAAACGGCGAACACTTTCTCTGTTTCCAGATTGCAAATATCGGCCAATTCAGGCACAGCACCGTAAAGCTCGCCAGGGGAGAAAGCCGGAATAACAGCTCCCGTACGATAATCCAATCGCGAGGCAATGGTCCCTCCTGTTCCAAACAGTTTTACACTGGGCAATCCTTCCGTTATCGGAAATTCTTTTTCAGGTATTTTATAATTTGCTTTTTTATAACCGGTTTCTCTCATCCTTTCGATGGTTTGAATATCAATTCCAATATTATAACCGGTTACTATTTTCATTACAATATGCTGATCATCATCATTCTCGGCGCGCGGTAAAATAGTCCCTTCAAAATCACCCCTGCTCGTTTTTACATTTGCTGTTCCCCAAACACGCACTTGAAATTTTTTTAAAATCGCTAATGCTTCGCCTTTGTATCCTTGAAATATATCGTCTGTCATTTCTTATTTTTTACTTTTTGGCTAAATTTTTAAAAATCTATTTTCGCC
>JBFHQD010000121.1:0-9505 GCA_041592395.1 Bacteroidales bacterium
AAAAAAAATGTTAGTAACCGAATTGAAATCAATATTTTGAAACAATCTAATGACTTCGTCTGCAATACTATTTGCTGAAGAATAATAAGGATTAAGACCTAGTCCCTGAAAATAATGTTTCTTGGCCGCTTTTGTTTCGAGTAACACCCAATCTGTTTTTGTAGAGCCACTATCTGCAATTAGTATCATAAAAAAGCCTTTTGGCTAAATTAAAAAAAAGTCGCATTTGAAATACAGATAAAAAATTGCATTTTTGTACAATGAGTAGCACAAGCAAAACAAACCGGTATCTCTTTCTATTTCTAAGCCTTTTTCTTATTGTTCTTGTGCTTGCCAATTTAGCTATTGGATCGGTTTCTATTCCATTGGATGTTTTTGTTCATTTTTTTGATAATCAGACTGCCGAGAGCGAAAAAATCTGGCATCATATTATTATAGAGTCCAGACTTCCGCAAACCATTACGGCTATTCTTGCAGGGTCAGCTTTGGGTTTGGCAGGATTGCAAATGCAAACACTTTTTCGAAATCCCTTGGCCGGTCCTTCTATTTTGGGCATTAGTTCAGGAGCCAGCCTTGGTGTGGCATTATTAACTATGGGTTCGGGTTTTGGAAGTTTGTTTTTGAATTCAAGTGTATTGCAAGAAATAGGTGTTCATCTGGCTGCTTTTGCCGGTTCATTCAGCATATTATTCGTTATTCTCTTTGCCGCAAAAAAAATTAAAAGCAACGCCTCTTTATTGATTATTGGAATTATGGTTGCTTATGCTGTATCCGCCATCATTGGATTATTAAATTTTGTTGGACAACAAGGCGAGGTGCACGCTTTTGTTATCTGGGGACTGGGTAGTTTTTCCAATGTTCAGAGCAATCAATTGTTGTTTTTTGCCGCTTGGGTATTTCCTGCATTGCTTTTGTCTACTTTTCTGGTTAAACCGATGAATGCACTGCTGTTAGGCGATGCCTATGCTCAGAATTTGGGGGTGAATCTAAAACAAATTCGTTGGCAATTGATATTGCTTTCCGGATTCCTCACAGCGCTAATCACCGCTTATACCGGCCCCATCGCATTTATTGGATTAGCAACACCACATTTGGCACGTCTGCTGTTTAAATCGTCCGACCATAAACAACTTATTCCTGCAGTTATTTTACTAGGTATGTTAGTTGCATTATTTTGCAATATAGTGGCACGACTGCCTTTTTTCCAAGATGTATTGCCAATCAATGTGATCACATCCTTGTTTGGTGCTCCTCTGGTTATTTATTTGATAATACAACGTAAACAAATTGGGTTTTAATGAAAAAAATGGATCATATACTAGAAACCATCAATTTGTCAATCGGTTATACTATCGACAACAAGCAAGTTGCCATTCAATCAAAGCTTAACCTGAAATTAAAAAAAGGGGAGTTGTGCTGTTTAATTGGTCCTAATGGCGTTGGAAAATCGACATTATTAAAGACGCTAAGTAAACAGCTTCCGGTGTTGGATGGACAGGTCATTATTGCGCATAATTCGATACTCGATTATAATAATGAGCAAATGGCCAAGAAGTTAAGCGTTGTCTTAACGGAAAGTATTCAAGTTCCCAATCTGAAAGTAAACGAATTGGTGGCGATGGGACGGTTTCCATACACTAATTTTTGGGGGAAATTAACAGAAAAAGACCAGCAAATAGTGGATCAAGCGCTTAGCGCGATAGGATTACAGCATTTGGCGAATCGAAATCTTATTGAACTAAGCGATGGAGAAAAACAAAAATGTGTTATCGCAAAAGCGTTGGCACAAGATACATCGTTAATACTGTTGGATGAGCCTACGGCTTTTTTGGATTTCCCATCTAAAATGGCGATTCTTAGTGAGCTCCGTAAGATTGCGCATAAAAACAATGTGGCCATTATTTTATCAACCCACGATTTGGAATTGGCGCTTAAAATGGCCGATCTAATTTGGCTTTTTCCAAAAAAAATGGAATGCATAACCGGCATTCCTGAAGATTTGGTATTGAGTGGAGCCATTTCCAACGCTTTTTCGAATGAAACGATTACCTACGATTTAAAAACCGCGCATTTTGTACAAAAGGCTGAAAATAAAGATGTAGTCAATATCGAAGGGAATTCATTAGAAACCTTATGGTTAAAAAGAACATTGATAAGGAAAGGCATCAGTCCTCAATCAAATAAAAAAAACAAATTAAAAGTCGTTTTTGATAGCGATGAAAAAAAATTCAAGCTTTACCTGAAATCGGAATTAATCGGTAGCTTCGGAACGATACAACAAACAATATTAGCGATAGAAAAACACACCTAAAAAATAAAACTATGCGAAAAATTAGCTTCTTCTTTTCATTTTTGATCGTAGTCACTTCAAGCGCCTGTACGAATAACGAAAAAGTGGATTTGATTTTAAAGAATGCCAACATTTACACCGTTGATTCTGCGTTTAGCAAAGCAGAAGCCTTGGCAATAAAGCAAGGAAAAATCGTTGCGGTTGGTACAAATAATGAAATTACAGCAAAATACACGGCGAATCAAACCATAGATTTGAATGGAAAATTTGTTTATCCGGGTTTTATTGATGCCCACGCCCATTTTTTTGGTTATGGAAAAGGAATTCAAACAGAAGCCTCGCTCTATGATACGCAGTCTGAAAAACAAATTCTAAGTCTTTTGGAAGATTTTCAGAAAGAAAAGCAAAACGACTGGATTATTGGCCGCGGTTGGGATCAAAATGATTGGCCGACAGCTAAATTTCCCACAAAAAAGGGATTGGATAAATTATTTCCCGACATTCCCGTTTATCTAATTCGCATAGACGGACACGCCGCTTGGGTAAATAGTAAAGCACTCGAACTAGCCGGAATAAATGCAAAAACCAAAATAAACGGTGGAGAAATCGTGCTTAAAAATGGAGAACCTACGGGTATTTTAATAGATAATGCTATGGGTTTGGTGCGCAATTTAATTCCTGATCCGGATAAAGACGCAAAAATGAAAGCATTAAAAGCAGCAGAAAAAAATTGTTTTGCTGTTGGTTTAACCGGTGTTACAGATGCTGGATTAAGTAAAGACGACATTTTATTGATTGATAGCTTGCAAAAATCCGGAGATTTGAATATCCGATTAAATGCGATGCTCGATCCCAGCAACGAAAATTTTGATTATTTCTTAGTGCAAGGCCCTTATGTAACAGAAAAGCTAAGTGTAAGAACGATAAAGATTTACGCGGATGGCGCTTTGGGTTCAAGAGGAGCTTGTATGCTAAAACCCTATTCCGACGATAAAGGCAATTTAGGTTTAATGATTGCAAGCGAAAACTATTACCGCCAAATCTGTTCAAAAGCACTCGAAAATAATTATCAAGTGGCAACGCATGCCATTGGCGATTCGGGCAATAGAGTGATGCTCAATATTTATGGTGAATTTTTAAAAGGAAAGAACGATAAGCGTTGGCGAATAGAACACGCTCAAATTGTCGCTCCGGAAGACTTTCCGCTTTTTGGTAAATATTCCATTATTCCTTCCGTTCAACCCACACATGCCACTTCGGATATGTATTGGGCCGATGAAAGAGTGGGGCAGGAAAGAATAAAAGGCGGATATGCTTACCGACAACTCCTCGAAGAAAATGGATGGATTCCTTTAGGAACGGATTTTCCAATTGAAAAAATCGATCCGCTTTTGACGTTTTATGCCGCCGTTGTTCGAAAAGATTTAAATAATTATCCCGAAAACGGCTTTCAGATGGAAAATGCTTTATCTCGTATAGAAACACTAAAAGGAATGACTATATGGGCTGCAAAAGCAGCTTTTGAAGAGCAAATGAAGGGCAGTATTGAAATGGGCAAGTTTGCGGATCTCGTCATCCTTGATCAGGATATTATGGAATGCAGTGGAAGTGCTATACCAAACACACAGATTCTATATACGGTGGTCAATGGAAATATCGTTTATCAGAAAGAATAAAATTTTATTCCTTTTTATCTTCAATGGGTTCTACGTGGATATTGATATCGATTTCTGTGTAAGTAGCTCTTAAAAAACATTCAAGATCATCACAAATATCGTGGGCTTGTAGAACGGTCATTAATGGCGGTACATTAAGAATAAAATCAATGATATATTTAGCTCCATTTTGGCGAGCTCTTAAGTT
Organism: Bacteroidales bacterium; assembly: GCA_041592395.1. GTDB lineage: Bacteria > Bacteroidota > Bacteroidia > Bacteroidales > UBA12170 > UBA12170. The sequence continues at coordinate 4,154 of JBFHQD010000121.1, forward strand.
GTTGATATAGGTATGTGGTGGTAATTTATTCTGAATAAGCTCATTTAGTTTTTCGAATTCACTGTTTTCGATCACGGCATCCAGAAGTGGATTAAATGCTTTTTTAATCAATTGAAAAGCTTCTTTAATGATGAATAAGGCGACTAAAATAGCAATCAGTGCATCAAAAATATGCAGATCTGTAATCCAAATAATCACTATCCCAACCCCAACGCCTAAACTCGTATAAACATCCGTTTTTAAATGCAGTGCGTCGGCCTCTAAAGCAATGGAATTGGTTTCTTTTGCAACCCGATAGAGTTGTCGACTGACGAAAAAATTGAGAGTCGCCGAAAAAAACATAACCCCGGCAGCTAATCCAAGGGAAGTCATGGGCTCCGGATGAATGAGCTTATCAACTCCTTCGTAAATAATCCAAAGAGCAGCTACAAAAATCAAAGCCCCTTCGAGAACACCGGAAATATTTTCAAATTTTCCATGGCCGTAAGGATGCTTGCTGTCGGGTTCTTTCGAAGAAATACGAACAGCGATAAAAGCAATTAAGGAAGCAATTAAATCGATAGCAGAATGAATAGATTCAGACAAAATACTTACAGATCCGCTAATCAGTCCGACAAAGAACTTCAATAACGTTAAAATAGTGTTTGAGATTACCGAAATTCCGGCTATATGTGTTTTTTTATCCATAACGTGCAAATGTAAAATATATTCCTTATATTTGTAAGTAGCTATAAATAAAGAACGTATTTCTTATTGATAGTTTCACCAATAGTTAAATAAGATAAATAATTGGCAATTAATTTATCACATTATTTAGTCGTATGCAAAAAGATACAAATTATGGTCCTGAAGAATGGCGACGCCTGAATTTCAAAGACCTTAAACCGGATGAGATTTACGAGATCTCTAATTATGGACGATTACGTCATTGGTCAACCAAAACGAATGATTATAAAATAATGAAATTATCCACGGTAAGAGGATATCGCTATTTTATGTGGTTTAAATCCAATCAAGGTTGGGACAATAAAATCAAGAAAATTATTCATCGTTTAGTGGCTGAAGAATTTTGCGAACATACTGACCCAAAACAAATTTTCGTAGTACATTTAGATCATGATAAAGGAAATAATTACTATAAAAATCTTAAATGGGTTACTCGCGAAGAAATGACATCGCATAATAAAAGTAATCCACGAGTCATTGAATCGCATAGAAAGCGGAAAGGAAAGATTACAAACTCTAAACTAACCGAGGCCGATGTACTTGAACTGAAAAAAATGGTTAAATCGGGCGATTATAAACTCTATAAGGTAGCAGAACATTTCGGAATTACACATACCCAACTTAACAGAATTAGGAATGGTCTTAATTGGGCACATGTTAAACTTCCTGAAGATAAATAGAATAGCATTCTTTTTTATTGTCCTGCTTGCTTGTATCATAAGTATGAATCACGCTTGTGTTTCCGCTTCTGATAAATCGAGTAATAAAAGCGTTTTCAGACTTAATGAATCAAACGGCATAAGTTCGCTAGATCCTGCATTTGCTAAGGATCTGTCAAACTTAAACGTGTGTAATCAGTTGTACAATGGTTTAGTGCAACTCGACTCTGCCATGCAAATACAACCGGCTATTGCTAAGGCTTGGGAAATATCTGCAGACGGAAAAATCTATACTTTTCATTTGCGTAACGATGTTTTTTTTCACGATAATAAAGCTTTTGCCGATGGAAAAGGCCGGAAAGTTTGTGCAAGCGATTTTATCTATTCTTTTCAGCGCATATTAAATCCGCAAGTGTTATCTCCTGGAGCTTGGGTTTTCAATTCGGTAAAAAAAGAGGAGCAGGGTTATGCTTTTTCTGCACCCAATGATACCACACTGATTATAGAATTAGAGCACGCCTATACCCCTTTCTTAAGTATTTTAAGTATGCAATACTGCAATGTGCTTCCTTTTGAGGCCGTACAGTATTATGGGGAAGAATTTAGAAAAAATCCCGTAGGTACGGGTCCGTTTTATCTTAAATATTGGGAGGAAGATGTAAAACTGGTATTATTGAAAAATCCCAACTATTTTGAAAAATCAAAAGAACAATCGCTTCCTTATTTAGATGCAATTAATTACAGTTTTATCGTTGATAAACAAGCTGAATTTTTAGAATTTATACAAGGCAACCTCGATTATATGAGCGGCATCGAGCCTGCATTTAAAGATGAAATATTGGACCAAACGGGACAAGTAAGCGCTAAATATAAACAGGAAATTCGCTTGCAAAAAAATCCGTATTTGAATACAGAATATATCGGAATTCTTTATGATACTTCAGCAAACGGAGTTGATCAATCGCCTTTAAAATATTTAAAATTTCGACAAGCACTAAATTATGCCATCGATAAGAAAAAGATGTTGCGCTATCTCAGAAATAGTATTGGAATCCCGGGAGAAAGAGGTTTTTTGCCCGTGGCCTATTCCTTTAATAACATAGGTTATGGCTATGCTTATGATAAAGTAAAAGCACATGCGCTAATCGACGAATTAAAACAAGAACTCCACGTATCGGAACTTCCTTCAATCACTTTGGTGGCTACTTCAAAATCGATTGATATAGCTAAATTCGTTCAGCATCAATTGGCACAAATCGATGTGCAAATGGAAGTGGAACTTATGCAATGGGCAGCTATGAAAGAAGTTGTTGCTAACTCGAAAGCCCAGTTTTTTAGAGGTAGCTGGATAGCCGATTATCCGGACGCAGAAAATTATTTATCCCTTTTTTATACAGCCAATTTTTCACCAAAAGGGCCCAATTATACGCATTTCTCTAATCCATATTACGATTCCCTCTATTTAAGGAGTGTAACAATTGCAGATTTGGATGTGAAACAAAAATTATATCGTGCCATGGATAGTTTAATTATGGAAAATGCGGTGATAATTCCGCTTTATTACGATGAAGTAATGCGCTTTACGCATAAGGATATGGAGAATCTCCCGAAAAGCCCGATGAATATTTTGGATTTGAAATGGGTTAAAAAGAAAGAGAAATGATTAGTTCTCCGCTCTTCTATAGATAATTGATACACTTTATTTTACAACTTTTTTTCGCTGATTTTATCGCCTCTTACACCAATAATGGACTGGAGTGTGCGTTTATTTTCTTGCTTTTTTGCTTTGTTTTTTTTGATGATTTTTATATTAATACGAATATATATTCTATGATTTTTGATTAATTCGGAATTGTTTGTACTTTTACTACATCATGTGCATAAGTATAAATGTAAAATTTTAAAACCAAAAACGATGAAAACAAAAATTACCGGTTTCTTAGTAATCCTTTTATTAGTAGGAGGAAATTTATTCTCAACTTTGCCTGTAGGCGAAATTCCAGAAGTGATAACATTAAGCGAAAAAGAGGGGGGACGCATTGATGGAACTCCTTGGAGTAGTTCCGAATTAGTAGGTAAAGTTTGGGTATTGGTCTATGCCGATCCTGATGAAAGTGATTTGAACGATGCAGCCACAGAAGCATTAAAAGCGAAAGATTATCCAGACGATGTTTACCAATCGGTTGCTGTAATCAATATGGGTGCAACTTGGAAACCTAATTTTCTTATCAATACTATTTTAAAAGGAAAGCAAAAGAAGTATCCCAGTACTGTTTATGTAAGAGATATGAATAAAGCGCTGGTAAACAAGTGGGGTTTAGCTGATGATTCGAATGATATCGTTGTTTTTGATACAAACGGTAATGTTATTTTTAGCTTTGACGGCCAATTGGGCGAAAAAGAAATAGAAGAAATGTTGAGTCTTATTGATGCCGAAATAGCCAACATGTAAGATTGCTCATTTATTTATTGTAGAAAAGAGAACTTGGAATTTTCCGATGTTCTCTTTTTTCTTTTTTGTAAAAGGATCAAAACAACGATAAATTGTAGATTTGCAAAAAAATTGTCGCGATGAATTCATTATCCAAACGAAAAAAAGCATTTACAAATTTAGGCGCTTATCTGCTGCTTTTTTCCGATTTAAAATCGAATACGCAAAAATTTGAAAAATGCAGTGTTGATTTAAAGGAGAATCAAAAAAAGAAATTCGTTAAAGCGCATCTTCAAATCGTAGATATCGTTGAAAACTCGACATATTATAATCCCTGGTTTACCAAAGACTTTTTATTGAACGCCCTGCTTTCGCTAGGCAAAAGTTTAAAGGAAGAAAAACTAACGCAATGGATCGGTAATTATAAGCATAAACTAGCCGATTCGAACGGTGATAAAACGATAGGTGTAGTTATGGCAGGAAACCTTCCTCTCGTTGGTTTTCACGACTATTTATGCGTTTTATTTAGTGGAAATAAGCTAAAAGCAAAACTATCTAAAGACGACAGCCAACTTCTTCCGCTTTTGCATCAAATTCTATCTGCTTTTGAACCTGAGTTGGAAGAAAAAGCAGATTTTACGCTAGAAAAACTGGCCGATTTTGATGCAATAATTGCAACCGGCAGCAATAATACAGCACGTTATTTTGAGTATTATTTTGGTAAATATCCAAACATTATTCGTAAAAACAGAAATGGTATAGCCATACTTAACGGAAAAGAAAACCAAGCGGAGCAAGAGGCATTGGCGGATGATGTCTTTCTCTATTTTGGCCTAGGATGCCGGAGTGTTTCTAAATTATTTGTTCCTAGAAACTATAATTTTGATAATTTGTTTGCGGCTTTTGATAAATACCGTTTTCTGGCTTATCATCATAAATATGTAAACAATTACGAGTACAATAAATCGATTTATATGCTCAACAAAATCCCTTATTTCGACAATGGATTTGTTTTGATAAAAGAAGATGCACAATTTTCCTCGCCCATTTCTGTAATCTATTTTGAATATTACGATAAACCGGAAGCGCTTATAAAAAATTTAAGCAGACAAAAAGATAAAATTCAATGTGTTGTGAGTAAAGAAAATAGCCCAGCAATAGAAACGATTCCATTAGGGAAAGCCCAACAACCTGAATTGTTTGATTATGCCGATGGTATTGACACGATGAATTTCATTTTAGACCTGAAATAAGCAAATTTATTTTAACAAAATAGTGTTTATAAAACTATCTAATATCCTCAATATAAATACATTGCTACATTTTCATAAATTTTACGATAAAATCTTAAAAAGAAAGGTTTTGAAACTTAAAATTTTAATGTAATTTTGCACACCCAAAAACAAAGAAGAAATGAAAAAAGATATCCATCCATCTGATTATAGATTTGTCGTATTCAAAGACATGTCAAACGATTATGCATTTTTAACCAAATCGACTGCAAACACAAAAGAAACGATTGTTTGGGAAGATGGT
>JBFHQD010000122.1:0-9427 GCA_041592395.1 Bacteroidales bacterium
GCTTTTTGCTTTGTATATACTTGTTTTTTACAAAATAGTCTTCCTGATTCGCAATAGATTATTGCAATTAGAATTCGAAAGATTATTTTGTACGTTGTTCATTTCCTTGTTTTTCTTTTACAAAAGTAGACTTATTCTTTAAAAATCAAAGAAAAAAGAATTTAAAATTTAATAGAAACGTTTTGGAAGGTATGGTCGTGTAGACTTAAAGGAACCGGCGAAACTTTAACTAAAGAGCGCATAAGCTCTTTTTGATCTTCTTTTAAATCTAACATCGAAAAATCAAATTCTATTTTTACTTCTGCTACGCGACGAGGATTTTCCGACATTATTTTCCACGTTTTAGCTGTGGCACCATCAATAGTAAAGCCAGATTCCTCTGCTTTGATTCCCATAATGGTAAAAATACAACTTGCCAATGAAGTGGCTAATAAGTCGGTAGGCGAAAAGGTTTCTCCTTTGCCTTTATTGTCGGTGGGTGCATCGGTAACTAATTTATTTCCCGATTGAACGTGGATAGCTTCGGTTCTTAATTGGCCGGTATACGTGGTGCGGATTGTTTCCATATCGTTTGGTTTCTTATTATTTATGTATAATTGAATTAGGGTTTAATTGTATTATTTATCTGCTTTAAAAGTCGAGTCAAAATGTACATCCACTTGTGGAAAAGGAATTGTAACCTTGTTTTCCAGAAATTTCCGATTAATATTTCTACGGATTTCGCTTTTTACTTTTTCTATTCTAAAGATATTTTTGCTAAAAAATAAGAGCTGAAAATCGAGTGATGAATTACCAAAATCGACTAAACGCGCATCCAAAGCGCTGTTGTTCGAAACTTCGGGGTGATCGACAGCGCTTTCTTTTAAAAGGCGAATAATCAAATCCACATCACTACCGTAGGCAACGCCCACATTAATCTTAAAGCGTGCTTGTTTCGATTGGTGGCTCCAATTAATCACTTTATTTGTCGTTATCAACGAGTTGGGAATGATGATGGAAATTTCGTCTCTGTTTAGGCCTTTGGAAGTTCTTAAACCGATGTTTTCAATTTTGACTATGTCCCCATCTATTTCTAAAATATCACTCACTTTTATTGTTCTTTCCGAAAGAAGGATAATACCTGAAATGATATCGTTAAACGTTTGTTGCAAACCCAATCCAACACCAACTAATAAAGCAGCCGAACCGGCTATCAAAACGGTAACTTTAATTCCGCTGGTTTCTAAAAGAAAACCAATAGCCAATACCCACACTACATATTTTATAATTTGATATAAAGCATAGGTATTTCCTATATCGAGATTTTTAGTTTCTTGTTTTCGAAAGAGCGCCTTTTTGATTAACCATAAAATTAATTTAGTGGCCAAAAAGATGACTAAAAGAGCAAACAGGGTATATACCCTAATATGGCTACTTCCGACAGTGAGGAGGTCTAATTCCAAAAATTTATTAATTGTTTCCATTGCCTTTATTTTAACTTATTACTAGCAAAGTATAATAAGTTAAAAGTACAAAAATATTTAATGCTTTCTTTGCATTAGACGATTAAACAAAATCGCTTAAATTTTAAGAAACAAGGCGTTTAATTCCACACGACCGGTTTCCAAATCGTTGAAAATGGTTTTTTTTGTATCTTCAAACTTATCTTTGATTTCTGAAAATAGAGTGTCGTAATATTGAATCCCGTTTTTCAGGTTTTCAACAAAGGAAAACAGGCTCTTTTTTTCTTTGATTGATACAGAAGCTTTCGTTTCTTCAATTTTATTCTTTAAGAAATCGATATAGAGTTTGAGTTCTTTAATAAACATATTGGGTCGGTCTGTTCGGGAAATCATATTTGCTTTTCCATAAATATGATCAATCATTTCTTTCAAACTCATCGTATTGGAGAAATAAGCCATATTAGGTCCCGGACAAACAGATACGCCTACACCTTCTGTTTTTGTATCAAGATTATTAACCAATAAGGCCGAAGTGCCCAAACCCACACAAATACACGATTTTTCGACTATTTTGTTGTATTTTTCTTGATATTCAGGCGCCGTTAATGCTTCCTCATCCAAAGCTTTTAGCTTGATGCGTTGGAATTGTCGCGATGCCGTACAAATTCCTTTATCCGTAAACTCTGTATTTAAAGAAACGTATTTTTTAGGACAGTAACTTCCGGGTTTTCCGGTAGCAGCTAAGGCTAATTTTTCGAGGTCTTTTGTATTGCCACGTAAACTATTAAAAGGAACACCCAAAGGTGAAATTCCGCTCAAATATAAATCGTCTTCTTTAGCGCTTTTCAATAATTCTATTGTTGCATTATCGATGGCCACAGCTTCCGGAACCAAAAGAAATGGAGAGCCCCAACCTACAGAATCCAGCTGATAATGATCAATTAAAAACTGATGCTCTTCTGCAGTTCCCACACCGCCTTGTGCCGTAACTTTAATAGGTAAATCGAGATTAGGAACGGGACGATTTTTTGATTGCAGCGCTGTTTTAAGAATTTCGGAAACGATTTGAATTAGTTCTGATCGCCGCTCTTTAAACTCGGCCAAAACCGGACCTAAAAGATAACCTTCGCTTGCAAAAGCATGGCCACCGCAATTTAATCCGGATTCAATTCGGTATTCCGAAACCCACAATCCTTTTTTAGCCAAGTATTTTCCTTGAATTAACGCAGAGCGATAATCACTTACTTTAAGTACTATTTTCTTTTTAATTTCTCCATTTTCTTGGGGATAGAAATCTTCAAAATTCTCCATGTAATTATACAAGCGCGGATTCATTCCGGCGGATAAAACGATGGACGAATGCAAGTCGCTATTCGCAAAACCACGAAGAGCGGCATGGGCGTCGTTGTATTCTGTGGGCAATTGCCGGCCTTTATAAAAATTGTCTTTATCGACTTTGGTCATAATATTGACATCAATACTGCCCATCGACAAATTACTTTTTACCCAGGTTCTAATTTCATCCAAATTAAAATGAATCGCTGTTAAACGCTGAAACTCTTGTTTAATTGCGGAACTATCGGGTAAAAGATTAAAATAATCTTTCAATTCTTGCGCTTTTTCAGCAGTCGCATTTTTTAATTCTTCGAATTTTTTCTCGGCCAGTTTGTGCATCAAATTCAAATAAGAAGTAATCCTTTTGGCTCTGAAATCTTTTGTCTTGTTGGATATCTCTTCGTAAGGAATATCGAAGTTATTGCAGTACATTTTTCTCAATTTTTCGAGCAAAATATCATCGACCAAAGAAATAACGGAATCTATACCAAATTGAGATACCCTTAAGGGCGTATCAATGGTAAATCCAATGCCCATTACCGGAATATGAAAAGTATGTGTTTTCGACATAAGCCATTTGTTTATTAATATGAATATTCAATACCAGTTAAGGAGCAATTAAAGCAACTATGCGTGAAGTCGTTTTTATCGTTTCCGAATTTACTATTGTTTTTTTCTAGAATATCTAACGCAAATATTCGAATGCAAAAGTAAACAGTTAAATGAAACGGCCCTATTAATTCACAGTATTTAACAGAAGGAAAGAATAAGAATACGATTTAAAAGCACTGAAAAGCTTAGTGCTGTAGCTGAAATAGGACTTTCTTTAATCGAGAATCACATTTTTAACGCGGCCCACTTCTCCCGATTCCAACATCACTTTTATGCCATGGGGATGATTTGGCGATTTGGTAAGAATTCGCTTTACCACACCTTCGGTAAGCTCTCCATTTCTTTGGTGCTGTTTTTGAACAACTTCCACCAAATATCCGATTTGAATGTTTTTACGGTCTCTGCCGTCTTGTGAATGGTTTTGCATGGTGTTTTTAGTCAAAAAAATAGAAGAATTAACGCTACTGAAAAGTCGGTGTATATTTTTAAAAATAGAATCGCCTAAATCCGTTAGGATTACGAAAAATAAAGAATTGAAAAAGTAGAAAAATTTGGTTTTGGTAAAAAGGCTTAAGCTTATTTGAATAACTTCACTTTTGTAGCGATTGGTCCTTTTTGTCCCATTTCAACTTCAAAACTTACGATGTTATTTTCTTTTATTTCCTCAAGTAAATTGTTAACATGAACAAAAATACTCTCTTGTGTTTCAGAGTCTTTAATAAATCCGAACCCTTTCGATTCGTTAAAAAACGTAACGCTTCCTTTTCTAATAGGATCAACTTCAGGCAATGAATCGCGTTTTGGAATTCCAATTTCAATATTTTCGGCCTTGATTTTTTTCTTTTGGGAGGGATCTGGTGGAGTGGATGTAATCATTCCGTTTTCATCGACATAGGCCATCATATCTTCTAAACTGCTTTTTTTCTCCGTGTCTTTCTTGGCTTCTTTCTTCGCTAGTTTGTCTTTCCTTTTCTTCTCTTTTTTGTTTCTTACTTCTTTCTTGTTAAATGTTTCTTGCGATCTTCCCATAAATAGTTTTTTGTTTTAGTGACTGATTCAATTTTGCAAAGATAGTGAACTTTTTGTCTTTTAAGGCGTTTTAATTGTTGTGCCTCACTTGTGGAGATGCGAAGAAAAGCTAAAAGCCATATTGCGCTTGCTAAAACAATTCAAGTTGATCGTGGCTTAAAACGTTTTCTAGCGATAATAATTTCTTTTTAGCATCTAAGCCGCCGGCATAACCTACTAAATTGCCCTGTGTTCCGATAATACGGTGACAAGGGATTAGGATGGAAATGGCATTGGCTCCATTGGCTGCCGCAACAGCGCGGATGGCTTTTTCGTTGTTCATCTGCCGTGCTAATTCTAAATAAGATTGTGTACTTCCGTAAGGGATTTTAAGGAGCTCTTGCCAAATATTTTTCTGAAATTCGGTGCCCACCAAAAGCAAGGGAATATCAAATTGTTTTCTTTCGCCGTTGAAATATTGAGTTAATTCTTGCGCAGTTCTTTCTAAAATTTCAGTAGAGCCATCTACGAATTCAGCATTCAAACCTGTTTGTATTCGCCAATCTATGGCCGACCTCATTTTTCGATAGCGCCAATCCGCCAAGCAGAGTTTATTTTTATAAGCGCCCAAAATAAGTTCTCCTACCGGACTCTTATAAGGGGTAATCACAATTTTTTCGGACATAAAATTTAGACTAGAGTATAAGTGGCGCCTCTGTTTTTACCTTTGGCATTGATTAAATCTTTGCTTTTTAAATATATGAGGTCTTTCTTAAGTGTATTAATCGAAATATCAAGCATAGCTTCGTGTAAATCGGCAAGTTTTATGGGTTGATTTTTTTTGATAAAGGCGATGATTTTTTTTTGTCGGGAATTTACATAGCTCTTTTTCGATTTTAGAGTATTGTGTTTGTGCTCTAATTCGCTGCTAAGCATGCTTAGTGTACGCACAAAAAATAAAATCCATTTATCCACTCTTTCTTCGTACGAATAACGATTTATTTGACCTTCTTGCAGGGCTTTAAAATACTCGTTTTGATGCGTTTCTATTATTTTTTCTAAGGAAGTATATTGTATAAAACGGTAATCTAAATTATAGAGCAAATGTATAGTTAACAAGCGCGAAAGCGGCCCATTGGCATCTTGAAAAGGATGAATAGATAAAAACTCATAAACGAAAAGCCCGACAATGAGTAAAGGATGAAGTTTTTTAAGTTTAAATTGTAAATTCACCCAATCAATTATTTCGGTCATTTCTTTGTCAACATAAGAGGGCTCGGTGGTATTAAAAATTACGCGAAGCGATCCGTTGGCATTGGTCGTAACAGCTCTGTTGGGTTTTGTTTTATATTTTCCGCGATGATCGTCGTCTTCAACGCAATATTTTAAAAGTAATTGGTGCAAATCTTTAATGTATGCATGCGACAATTGGATTTCGTTTTTCTTTTTAAGAACAACTTTTAAAGCTTCGTAATAACCAAAAACTTCTTGTTCGTCTTTGCTCGTTAACTGCGAGCTGTCTTTGAGATTTAATAAGGCGGCAATTTCTTTATCCGAAAGTTTAATTCCTTCTATTCGGGTAGAGGAGCCTGCGCTTATGGTGGCTGCCGATTTTTTTAGTTTAACAAGAACTTCATTTTCGCATTGTTCCAAAGCATTCCATTTTCCTTTAAAACAGTCGATAATTCCAACTTCTCTCAAAATCAAATGATTTATAGAGGATTGAAAATTAAGTTTGCTTTGAAATTTATCCATTATTTATCTTTAAAATATCCATTCAAAGATACAAATTTTATGTTATTTGGTGTAATTTTTTAAGTAAAGACAGAATCATTGGTGGTTTTACTTCTAAAGATTCTATTCTTTTTTGCAGTATAATATCGAAAATTGCGTAAGAATAAAACGATGCTGATGTGGAAGAAGATTGTCCGGCAAAAAGCCTTCGCAGTCAGGAAAAATTTTGGAATCGCCTAAGATTTATAAAGCACTAATAATCAGCAATAAAAACGTTTATAACCGTTTGTATTCGTTTATAAACATTTAATAACCAACTTCTGCATTTCGGTCATTTTATATTTGCAACATCAAGAATTCAAACAGAATTCAATCAAATCAATCATTCGTGATATCATCAGTAACAAAAAATTAACAGCATGAAAAATTTAAAAAATCAAGTTCAATTAATTGGCCATTTAGGTGCCGATCCGGAAGTGAAAACCCTAAATTCCGGAACTAAAGTCGCTCGTTTTTCCCTGGCCACTTCCGATTATTATATCGATAAAGATGGGAATAAAATAACGGATACGCAATGGCATAAAATTGTAGCCTGGAATGGCGGTGCTACCTATTCTGAAAAGTATTTAAAAAAAGGTATGGAGCTTATGGTTTCCGGAAAATTAGTTTACGGAAGCTATGATGACAAGGACGGCAATAAACGCTATACCACAGAAATCGTATCGCACGATATGCATATTCTTTCAAAAAAAGGGGAGTAATTTTTGAATTCCTTTCGTAAAACCGCCTCTCCAAGGGGGCGGTTTTTTAATTTCCAAAATAGGTTTGAAATTGTTTGCTTTTCATCAACCTTAAAAAGAGCCAAAAAAAAGCAATTTGCAAGCGCGGGTATTTATCAAAACGATTGATCATCTTGGTATGTCGTTGCATAATTTTAATATGATGATGAAGTGTAGAGCAGGAGTAGTTTGGGTTAAGAATTTTGCGGGCTATTTCTTTTCCGCTTGTTAGCGCCATCGATATTCCTTCTCCGGTAGCTTTTGACACCAATCCGGCAGCATCGCCAAGCAAATAAACAGAACCAAAAGCATAGCCTTGATAGTCGTAATTTAATGGCGCGCTGTGAAAATGTGCTTTTTGAAAGGCATAATTATTATCAATTAGAAATTGATCAAGGATTTTTTTTGCTTTTGCACCTGAAATTTGCCTTGGATTAAAATGAAAGCCAATATTGGTATGCTTGAGATGTGGAAAAACCCACAAATAAGCCGAGCCCCATGCTTTGGTATTTACATGCCATTCAAAACGATCACCAATATGATTCAGATCGTAATACAAACCCATATTTTGTGAGAAAGGCAGTTTTAAGTATTTTCTTACCATCGAATTTGAACCGTCAGCACCTATCAAATACTGAAAACCAAAACGTTGGTTTTTGGTCAGTATATAGTCTGAATGTATCTCTAAAACCGGCGTATTTGTTAGTATATCGATATTTGTTGCATCATTTAGTTTGGCCAGTTGATATTGCCCCAAATCGGCTCTCGAAATGGTTTTTAAAGGATAGGCCAATAGAAGTTGATATTCTTTGTCGTTTACATAAATATGTTGTGTTTTAAATGCGCGACTCTTATTTTTGGGCAAGTCAAATTCAGCATCTAAACGCGTTAAACCTCCGGCACAAACTTTTGGGCCAATGGCAGTGTTTTTTTCAAGTAGTAAAACAGAAAAACGACTATTTTTTAATTCTTCGGCACAAGCCAAACCTGCAGGCCCCGCCCCAACAATTATGACATCGTATGTTTTTTTCATTTTATTTGCAGGTTTTTTTTGCAAGTGGACAAAGATAATGTTTTCGTCTTAAGCTGGGACTAGGCTTTTAGCGCACTTTGGTGCGATTTTTGTTTTTTTGTTCGATTTTAGTCTATTTTTGCGTTAACAATAATTTAACTGTTGAATGATGAAGAAATCATACGTTTTTATCCTTTTTATCCTGCTTTTGCCATTCTCTTATGTAATTGCACAGCAAAACGATTTAAAAGCAAACTATAATGAAAAAACGTACAATCAATTTTTAGCTTCTGATTGGGACGCTTTAATTGATACCGGAAAAGAAGCGCTCGCTCAGGGCGTTGATTTCTACTATTTACGACTCAGAATGGGTATAGCCTATGGCGCTCAGTTTAATTACCGTTTGGCTATCGTTAACTACAAAAAAGCGCTCGAATTTGTTCCTTCCGATCCTGTAGCTCAGGAATATTTATATTATGCGTATAAGTACGCCGGAATGAAAAATACAGCTATCCAATATGTAAAGCAATTACCTGTAGCACTTCGCAGGAAAATAGATCCCGAGCGCCCGCCTTTTATTGGAAATATTTACTTAGAAACAGGTTATGCTGTAGCAGATTATACGGATAATAATCTTGCTTTAATAGCGGCTGAAAACAGTTATTTTTCAGAATTATTTAAGCGCGAATCGCAGAGCTATTTTAATTTTAATTTGATGTTAAATTTAAGTGATAATATTCATTTAAATGCCGCTTATACCGGTTTGGGAGTTAATTCGGAGCATCTCTATCAAATCGCAGGTTTAGATCAAGAGTCAGAAGCTTTAGACGTAAAACAAAACGATTTTTATTTGGCTTTGCATGTAAATAATGCCAAGGGATTTGCATTCACTCCTTTTTTTCATAATGTGAATACTTCGATGCAGCTTACCGAGGTTGAATTCAGTCTTGTTAGTAACGATACAAACGATGAAATTGAGGTTACTTATACGAAGAGCTCGAGCAGTTTAAAATGGAATGATCCATTGCTGGGTTTTGGTATTTTTAAACAGAGTGGATTGTTCGATTTTTCAGCTTCGCTGAGTTATTCTTGGCTAAACCTCACAGAGCAGCAACAATTTACAGGGGCTGTCAGTTTTTTGCCCAAAGGGAATTACAGCCTTTATTTTACACCTGAAATTCGCTTGTTTAATGAGGACGCCGAACAGCGCTTGATCTATAAATTTACGATGGGATTGTCGCTTACTCCAAAAATTTGGACGGAGACCGCTTTTACTTATGGTAATTTAAAAAGTACACACGAAAATTTTGGAGCAATCGTTTTTAATCTTCCTGATAAAACGAATTATAAATTCGATGCTGTAATTCATTATGCGCTGAAAAATGGCGTGAGTTTATCGCTTCGTTATCAGTTGACTCAAAAAGAAAGCGCGACAACAAATACGCTGTTAGAGACTACTCAAATAAGCAATGGTTTTGGATTAGGAGAAGGCGAAACATCTACCC
>JBFHQD010000123.1:0-9410 GCA_041592395.1 Bacteroidales bacterium
ACAATGAAAATTCCGCCTAAAATTTTAACTATTTTTTTCATCGTGTGTGTATTTGAAAGATTAAGAAATATGTATTTACATTAAATCGAACACCAATTCATTGAGAGACCAAACCTATAAAATTAAATCATTAGTATTCAAGTTTCTAGCAAATTTTATATAGAAATACGAAAGAGAAACTAATATAAAAAAAGCCCCGGTTTTCACCGAGGCCAAGTGCCCAGAACAAGATTCGAACTTGCACACCCTAACGGGCGCCAGCCCCTCAAGCTGGTGCGTCTACCAATTTCGCCATCTGGGCTTCATTATCATTTCGCCCATTCGACGGAGCTTATCCGTCTGTCGACGGAATCGGTTCGCCATCTGGGCTTCATTATTATTTCGCCCATTCGACGGAGCTTATCCGTCTGTCGACGGAACCGGTTCGCCATCTGGGCTTTATTATCATATCGAAAATACACAATTTATCTAAGAAAAATAACCTTGCTTTTTCGCTTTGCAAAGCTATAAATTTTTTCTTTCAGAAAGCGCTTTTCTAAATTATTCTTACATTTGGCCCATCACATTTCTGACATAAAAAGAAAATACGAAACACTATGTTTACCCAAAAGGATATTACTCAAATTGAAGCTAAAGGCATGAGTTTGAAACAGGTTGAAGATCAAATTCAAAATTTTAAAACAGGCTTCCCTTTTATCAAACTTAAGTCCGCTGCCACCCCGGGAAAAGGACTAAAAACTTTTTCTTCAGATGAGATATTGGAGTTAATAGCAAACTATGAGGATGCAATAGAAGAAAAATCGCTTTTGAAATTTGTTCCTGCTTCGGGTGCCGCTTCTCGAATGTTTAAGCATCTGTTTGAATTTCGCGAAGAACTTCGCAGTGGATTAAAACCTAATTTAGCGAAAGATTCCGACTTTAATTCTGTCGCTTACTTTTTTATTCATTTGGATAAATTTGCATTCTACCCCGATTTAGTTCTGAAAATGAAGGAAAAAGGCATAGAACTAAACGAAAAAATTGAGCAAAAAGAGTATCTACCTATTTTAAATGCCCTTTTAGATAATGACGGATTAGAGTACGCTACTTTACCAAAAGGGCTGCTTAAGTTTCATCGTTATGAAGCCGAAAACCGATTAGCGCTAGAAGAACATTTGGTTGAAGGAGCTATGTATGGAAAAGATGATAATAACGAGGTTCATTTGCATTTTACCGTTTCGCCCGAGCATCAAGTCAAGTTTGAAAAAGCCGTTGATCAACTAGCAGAAAAATATGCTTCGCTATACTCCGTTAAGTATAACATCGAATTTTCGCAGCAAAAACCTTCGACAGACACCATTTCTGTAGATTTAAATAATGAACCTTTTAGAGAAAAAGACGGGTCGCTCCTCTTTCGTCCGGGCGGGCACGGTGCTTTGATTGAAAACCTGAACGATTTAGATGCTGAAATCATTTTTATTAAAAATATCGACAATATTGTTCCCGACAAACACCGAAAAGCGACTTACGATTATAAAAAGCTGATAGGAAGTTATTTGATTGAAATTCAGGATACCATTTTCGATTATCTCGAGTCGCTTGAAATTGGTGATTTCGACGAAAATCTTATGAAAGAGATTTTTGCTTTTATGGAGAAGGATCTTTATATCCATGTCCCGAAATATATTCATATAAAAGAATTAATAGAACAAGTGGATTGGGTTTATCAAATGTTAAACCGACCCATTCGTGTATGTGGAATGGTCAGGAATGAAGGCGAACCCGGAGGAGGTCCTTTCTTGGTTGAAGGAGAAAGCGGTAGGGAATCGCTACAGATTGTGGAGTCCTCTCAAATTGATTTTTCAGATCCTAGTCAAGCCGAGATCGTAAAAAATGCAACTCATTTTAATCCGGTCGATTTGGTATGCGGGGTTTATAATTTTAAAGGCGAAAAATTCGACTTAAAATCCTTTGTCGTTACTAAAACAGGTTTTATTTCGATAAAATCGAAAAATGGTAAAGAGTTAAAAGCGCAAGAATTGCCCGGACTATGGAATGGCGCAATGGCCGATTGGATCAGTATTTTTGTTGAAGTTCCAATAGCGACTTTTAATCCGGTAAAGATTATCAATGATCTTTTGAGGCCGATGCATCGTTAGATAATGTTAAAAACCTGTCAGGTTTTTGAAACCTGACAGGTTTTAATCCAAACCATGACAGGTTTTCATTCCGAAACCTGACAGGTTTCTAAATAAAACTTCATCAAAAGATTCTTCGCCAACAATTTTCTTCCTTCCGCTTGAGCACGCGCATCGGAAATTGGCGTAAACTCCTCTTTTAAAATTTCCATTGCTTCTTCAATAACAGGCTTTGTCCAGGTTTTTCCTAATAAAAAGTCTTCTGTTTGATAGGCTCGATTTGTAATTGCCGCCATACCACCGTAAGCTAAAATAATTCGTTGCACTTTATTGTCTTTGGTCAGTTTTAAAGAAAAACCTGCACTTACGGTAGAGATATCCAAATCGCGTCGTTTCGATACTTTTTCCGACCAAATTATTTGAGCTTTATCAAAGGGCAATCTGATTTTTGTGATTATTTCATTGGGCAATAAGCTTGTTTTTCGATAGCCCAACAAATAATCTTCGAGTTTTTCAGCTCTGCGCACTTCATTACTTTCAATAATCAATTCCGCTTGATGCGCCATTAATACGGGCAAAGTATCTCCAATTGGCGAACCGGAACCTAAATTTCCGCCGAGTGTTGCCAAATTCCTGATTTGTTGCGATCCAAAAACATCCAACATCGATTTAAAAGCCGGAAAATAATCGCCAAAGGCGATGCGCAATTGTTCTATTGAAACACCGGCGCCAATTTCCCAATAATCCTCATACTTCACAATTGATTGCAACGCTTTGATATGCGATAAATCCAATAAATGCGGGAGCTCTTGATGTTTTTTCGTTTTCAGTAAAGCAAGATCAGAAGCACCGCCCAGCAAAACAGCTTCGGGATGTTCGTTTTTGTATTTTAAAGCCGATTTTAATGATTGAGGCTGAAAATAGACTTCTTTTTCGCGCTCGATGAATACCTCAGTCGAATTTGCATCGATCTGCTTCAATACTTGAATATGCTCCTCTTTTAAAACAGAAAACTTATCCTTTTTGGGCAAATCTTGAAATAAAGAAGCCGCATCCAAAATAGATTTATAGCCTGTGCAACGACAAAGATTGCCGCTTAAAGCCTGCTCCACTTCTTCCCGATTTGGGTTTTCTGTGGTTTTGTATAAATTAAACAGCGACATCACAAAGCCCGGCGTGCAATAACCACACTGACTACCATTGGTTTTAACAAGAGCCTCCTGTACGGGATGCAATTGTGTTTCTCCGTTTTCTTTTTGACTAAGATATTCAACCGTAAATAATTGTTTTCCATTTAAATAAGGTAAAAACACTATACACGAAGTAATGGTTTTGTAGTGTAATTCATCATCGTCTCCTAATTCGGCCATTACCAAAGTACAAGCACCGCAATCTCCTTCTGCACAACCTTCCTTAACGCCTTTATAATGCGCAAAATCGCGCACATAATTTAAAACTGTGGTAGTAGGACTTAAATTCTTCTCCTTACGGAAATCTATCGTTCTAAGCTCTTCGTTTAATAAAAATTGTATAATTGAATTGTTTTGTTCCATCAAAAAAAGGCAAATTAATTTAATTTATTTTTAAAATCGATAAGCTGAGCTAAAACGCTAACCGCTATTTCCTCTGGTGTTTCGCAAGCAATCTGAATTCCTATTGGGCTCATCACGTTGTCGATTTTTTCTTGATCAAGATCGGGATTTTCTTTCCATTTCTTTCTTGCTAAAGCGGCTTTTCTTTTACTGGCCATCATTCCTAAATAAGCATGCGGTTTCCGAAGACAATAAGCGACAATTTCTTCGTCGTGAATATGCTTATGTGTTGTTGCCACAATAAAGGTATGGGGATTAAAATCCAATTTTTGCACTATTTCAGTATAATCGCCAATTAAATATTTTACTCCGTTTACCTTATTTTCGGGCATTAATTCGCTTCGGTTATCAATTAAAACGACTTTAAAAGCAAAATCGCTGGCGTATTTCGCCAATACCTTACCGATATGTCCGCCACCAAAAATATACAAGGTCGATTGACTTTGTGCCACTTCAAAATAGATGCTTACTTTGCCACCACATTGCATTGCTGCGTCGCCGCTCAAATCATAATCAACTGATTTTGAAAGCTGTGAATTCATCATAGCCAAGGCATCTTGGATAACCATATGCTCAATTTTACCTCCTCCAATACTACCTGCAATAGAGCCATCTTGATAAACCAGCATTTTAGAACCTATTTTTCGAGGTGTAGAACCCGACGTCGAGCTAATTAAACACAGAACTCCATTTTTACCACCGGATTTACACTCCTGAAACAGGGACAATACATCAATCATTTCTTGTTTTTAGATTTTGAGTTAGCAAACAAAGTTAGGAAATAATTCAATTTGTTAAGCGGCCGGATTTTCTACTAATTTTGCGCAACAATACACTAAAAATGAGAATTCCATCCAATCGGTTAAGAGACGTCTTAAAATTTGCCAAATCGGAGTTAAACCCCTTTTATGGGGAAAGCGAAATTCGATCGTTTTACTATTTGCTCTGCGAGCATTTTCTCGACTTAGATAAAACCAAAGTGATTATGAATCCGGATTATGCTTTAAGCGAATCTGAATTATTGAAATTTAATTTTGCAATCAAAGATCTGAAAACGGAAAAACCGATTCAATATATACTGGGAAAAACAGTGTTTTACGATTTAACTTTTAAAGTAAACGAGCACACGCTGATTCCCCGACCCGAAACTGAAGAATTGGTTCATTGGATCTTAGAAAAAGAAAACAAAGAATTGCCGCTCCGTATTCTGGATATAGGAACGGGTAGCGGATGCATTCCCATTAGCTTGGCTACCCATTTGCCACGAGCCAAAATAATGGGTGTTGACATAGCCGTTGAAGCACTTAAAATTGCAAAATTCAACAACGAAAATTTAAAAACAGCCGTCACGTTCGAACCGCTTGATATCTTAAACCCACAAGTTTCACCCGACTTAATTCTGGATGTGATCGTAAGTAATCCGCCCTATGTTTTGGAGTCGGAAAAGGCTTTGATGAAGAAAAACGTTTTGGATTACGAACCCGCTCAAGCCCTTTTTGTAGAAGACAAGGATCCTCTCCTATTTTACAAAAAAATAGTCTTTTTCGCTGAAAATCATTTGATTTCAGGCGGTCGTTTGTATTTTGAAATTAACGAAAAATGGGGTACAGAACTAAGTGCACTACTCAAATCACGTGGCTATCGACACATCGAGCTTAAGCAAGACCTACACGATAAAACAAGAATGCTAAGCGCCATTAAACAATAAAAAAGCCCGTCTCGATAAATTAGGCAGGCTCTTTTATCATTTCATCTCCCTATTTCTTAGGTCTATACATTTTCGCATCAATTGCTAAATCGCGATAAGCCTTTATCAAATTAATGCTATGCAACAAAAGCGTTTTAGTTTCACTAACAATATCCAGAAATAATTTTGCGTTTCGTTTTCCGGAGTTAGGCAACGTTAAACGTCGAATTTGATCTTTTACATAGTTATCAATTTCGCCTCTTATTTTAATTTCCAAAGGCAATAAAAGGCTTAATTTTTCGAAATCTGAATTTTGAATGACGAGTTCAGCCTCCCTAAAAAAATTATTTAAAGAATCTTTTAGCTTATGTAAGTCGTTCATTTGAAGCCCGCCCATTGGTTTGTGATTATTGTCGATATGCTCTAAACAAGGACTAACAATATAACTTGTCGATCGTGCAATTTCTCTTAAAAAATCGAGTGATTGCGAATAAAAATGCGCCGAAGGAACTGATTTATCATCCAATTTTCGCATTACGAATTGAATATTATCTTTCAGTTTTTTTGTTTGCATGGTAAAAGCAACAACCTCATTTTGTGCTTTTTTTATGGCTTTCAAATCTCCCGTTTCTAAAGCTTTTAATGTTTCGGAAATGGCTGAATTTACAATTGAAAATGACGCTATAATTGTTTTATTTGTATTATGGTAAATCTCAAATAAACTTAATTTCTCTTTGGTTTCGAAATCTTCAATTTTTTCATCAATTAAGGTTTCTTTTTTTGATGATAAATAACTATGAAAAACAATATAGAGTCCAAGAACAATAAAAGCAAGGATAGCAATAAAGCCTCCCCAACGAATAATGAGAGCCACGATAAACGCAAAGGTAAAAGCCGCAAATGCAGTCACGAACCAACCTAAAATTACGGCCACAACACCAGACAACCTAAATACAGCGCTATCTCTACCCCAAGCTCTATCGGCCAAAGAAGTGCCCATGGCCACCATAAATGTAACATAGGTTGTTGATAATGGAAGTTTCATCGAAGTGCCCAGAGAAATAAGAATACTTGCTACTACCAAATTTACAGAAGCTCGTATTAAATCAAAAGCAGGTTGATCTTTTTCTGGAATACTCAAAACTTCGGCTCTTGTGATATCGAACTGACGGTTTATCTTCTCAATAACGACATTTGGAAGTGCCGATTTTATAACGTTATTTACTGAAATTGAGGCACGAACCAAACTTCGAGAAAATAGGTTTGATCCAAAACGTTCTTCGCCTTCGCCTTGCCGACTTAGATCAACAGATGTTTTGATTACTATACGTGCTTTTTTTGAAACAAATAAGGTAATTACCATTATTATGCCCGAAATAAGGAGAAAATACAGTGGTGTTTTTACTTTTCCGCTAAGTCCAATCATCAAAAAGGCATCAGGATCTGCACCGGGATTAGCACTAAAAATTTTAAACGATTCAAATCCTGCCAACGGAACTCCAATAAAGTTAACTAAATCGTTGCCAGCAAAAGCCATGGCCAAAGCAAAAGTACCAACCAAAACAATGATTTTAGGAATATTTATCTTGAAAAGCATGCTTAAAAACTGCAATAGGATAGCCCAAAAAATAAAACTCGAAATTAAAATTAAGAGCGTATTTTCACCCACCCAATTAGACAATGAAAGCCCACTACCAAGCTTATAATCTGCAAAATTAGACCCTTTAAAACCATCAACCAAAATAAAATAAGTTATGGCTGTAATTGCCATTCCACCCCAAATTGCACCATAATATTTAATGCTTCGCGTTAGTTTAAAAGAAAAAATAAACCGACTTATCCATTGAATGATTGCCCCCGAAATAAAAGCCACAAAGACAGAAAATAAGATTCCGAAAATTATAATTAGCGCTTTAGAAGAATTGATATAATCAAAAACATTTCCCGCTCCCAGGTTTAAAACTTTAACAAGAGCAACGGCTACCGAAGCTCCAAGCAACTCAAAAACAAGTGAAACTGTTGTGGAAGTGGGCAAGCCCAGCGAATTAAAAGTATCAAGCAATACAACATCCGTGATCATTACCGCAAAGAAAATAATCATGATCTCGGAAAAATGAAACATCTCCGGATGGAAAATACCCTTTCGAGCAACTTCCATCATGCCACCTGAAAATGATGCTCCGACAAATACACCCAATGCGGCAATCAGCATAATTATTTTAAAACTGGCTGCTTTAGATCCTATAGCAGAATTTAAAAAATTAACCGCATCGTTTGAAACGCCAACAATCAAATCGCTAATTGCCAGCGCAAAGAGCACAACAACTAAGAGTAAGTATAAATTTTCCATTCGATTTATAAAAGATTTAAAGTGAAAGCATTTATCAAATTAATCCATGCAAAAGGATTCGCTATTTAAAATTACTAAATTTTCAATGCAAATAACGCTATCCAGAAGGCAAAAAAAGCCTGCCTTCAATGAAGTAGACAGGCCTTTAATCACTTCAATTCCAACTATTTTTTAGGCTTGCAGATTTTTGCGTCAATTGCTAAATCGCGTTGCGCTTTAATTAAATTAACGCTATGTAAAAGCAAGGTTTTACTTTCTCCAACAATATCAAGGAAAAGTTTTGCATTTCGTTTTCCTGATTTAGGCTTAGTTAGACGTTTTATCTGTGCTTTTTCGTAAATATCAATATCTTTTCGAATCTTAATCTCTTTAGCTAAAAGAGCATCCATTTTTTCAAAGTTTGACTCGCGGATAATATTTTCTGCATCTCTATAAAAATCGTTAATTGAATTTTTCAGCTTATTCAAATCGATCATTTGCAGCTCACCCATAGGTTTGTGATTATTGTCGATATGTATTAAACTAGGCTCAACAATAAAACTGGTTGAACGCGCTACTTCGCGCAAGAAATCGAGCGATTGAGAATAAAAATGTGCAGAGTTTACCGACTCATCGTCCAATTTACGCACTACAACTTGAATAGTATCTTTCAATTCTTTGGCACGTGTAGTAAATGCATTTACTTTTTTTCGTGCTTTTTTAAGCGCTTTCAGATCTTCAGTTTCCAGTCCGGCTATGGTTTCGCTCACCACATCGTTAACTAGTCCAAATGATTCTGAAATTGTTCTGCCATTTGCTTGAAAAACATCAATCAAATTCAATTCTTCTTTCTCAACAACATCTTCTTTAATTTCTTCTGTTTCTTTTTTTGCTAATATTTGAGAACGAAGTATAAGATAAAAACCGATTCCGATAAATCCAAGAATGGCAATAAATCCGCCCCAATGAATAATAAAGGCAACGATAAAAGCCACTGTAAATGCAGCAAAAGCCGTAAAGAACCAGCCAAGAATAACCGCAATTACACCCGTAATTCTAAACACAGCGCTCTCTCTTCCCCAAGCTCTATCGGCCAACGAAGTTCCCATGGCCACCATAAAAGTAACGTAAGTTGTAGACAAAGGCAATTTTAGCGATGTTCCAAGTGCAATTAAAATACTGGCCACTACCAAATTAACCGAAGCACGAATCATATCAAATGCTGGCCTTTCATTTTCGGGTATGCTTAAAACCTCTGCTCTAGCCATATCAAACTGCCTATCGATTTTAGCGAGGACAACATCTGGCACAAAAACTTTAAGCTGATTATTTAATCGTATTGAACCCCGAACGATAGCTTTAGAAAACTGACTCGATCCGAATCGCTCAGCACCTTCGCTTTGACGACTTAAATCAACAGAAGTTTTGATGACTTTTCGCGCTTTTTTAGATAAATAAAGCGTTACAACCATAATTAAACCCGACATCAGGAGAAAGAATACGGGCGTTTGCACGTTACCCCCTAAGCCTGCCATAATAAAAGCATTTGGATCTGATCCCGGATTTGCCATAAATATCTTAAAGGATTCATAACCGGCAAGAGGAACACCAATAAAGTTAACCAAATCGTTTCCGGCAAAAGCCATGGCTAAGGCGAATGTACCTACCAAAACAATCAATTTCGG
>JBFHQD010000124.1:0-9325 GCA_041592395.1 Bacteroidales bacterium
AAACTTACTGAAAAACTTGACTTCACTATTTAAATAATCGTATAATTGTAATATCAAAATAATATCATAATAAATCAAAAATAAATAAAATGAAAGAAGAAAAAGAATTTAGTCCCGGTTCGGGTTATTTTATGGTGTTAATTACACTCCTATTAATTTTAGGTCCTATCCCTCTTTTGATCTTTACCAAAATGCCTCTCTTTATCGTATTGATTGCTGTAGGCATATTTTTTGCAATTGGATTTTTCATTGTAAATCCAAACGAGTCGATGGTGATGATCCTTTTTGGATCGTATAAAGGCACGGTCCATACAAATGGTTTCTTTTGGGCGAATCCGTTTTTTACCAAAAAGAAAATTTCATTGCGTGCTAGAAATATTGATAATGAGCCGATTAAGGTGAACGATCATGTAGGAAATCCAATTATGATTGGCATTGTATTGGTTTGGCGGGTGCAAGATACATTTAAAGCCGCTTTTGATGTGGATGATTTTGTGCATTTTGTCGACATACAATCCGAAGCTGCTATTCGTCAATTGGCAGGGAAATATCCCTATGATAATTTTGATGATGATGGAGCAGAAATTACCTTGCGTTCGGGGGGCGAAATAGTCAATCATAAATTGGAGTCGGAGCTAAAAGAACGTTTAGCGATTGCCGGAATTGAAGTTATGGAAGCTCGTATTTCGTATTTGGCCTATGCTCAAGAAATTGCCCAAGCCATGTTGAAACGTCAGCAAGCTACCGCTATAGTAGCCGCTCGTTTTAAAATTGTAGAAGGTGCTGTAAGTATGGTAAAAATGGCTTTGGATCAATTAAAAGAAGAAGATATTATAGAAATGGATGATGAGCGTAAAGCGGCCATGGTAAGTAATTTGATGGTTGTTTTGGTGAGCGATAAAGATGCATCGCCAATAGTCAATGCCGGAACGCTTCATCATTAAATGAGGGGAGGAAAACAAGTTTAAATGTCAAAAGATTCGAGTATAAATAAGAAAAAAGCGTTTGCGCTACGACTAAATCCAAAAACGATGGAAGCATTGGAAAAGTGGGCTGCCGATGATTTTCGTAGTGTGAACGGACAAATTGAGTGGTTGCTTTCCGAAGCTTTGAAAAAAGCTGGGCGACAGCCTAAATAGTAATAAGCCCAACGCCTAATGAATAGGAGTTGGGCTTTTAAATCAAGTTTTATAATGTCCTCTGATCGAGAAAATATAAAGAAACGCACTAAAGTTGATTTTAAAGAGGAAAATTTGATTTTTCAATCGATCCTGTTAACCATAAAGATAAATAAAAATGCGGACACCCTTGATAAGCATAAGATTTACAAAGCCGTAAAATTAGGTACAGCTTATTTTTTAAGAGTGGGAAACCCTTTTTTTGTGGTCATCTTTCAGTGAAGCTTACATTATAAATTAAATGAATTTTAAAATCAGAATTCTTGTAAACATCATTTTTATTAATTTTTAATGTCTGTATTGAATAAAATTGTACTTTTGAGGTCAGAATCCTAGTAAACATTAAAAACTCCATTAATTAATGTCAGAGAAACTATATATGATTAATCCTGACAGGAATATTCCTTGGAATAATCTTCCTTCCTTGCCCATCAGAAAAGAACTTTTTCAAACTGTTGAAATATTGGAAAAACTCGGTGAGGCTAAAGCGGCATTGGCAAGACTCAATGGCCGAAGTGCTATAATTCCAAATCAAGGGCTATTGATTAGTACTATTAGCTTGCAAGAGGCAAAAATTTCAAGCGCAATTGAAAATATATTTACAACTGATGATGAGCTTTATAAGGCATATAGTGACCAAAATAATGATGCGACAGGAGCATCTAAAGAAGTGTTGAGATATAGGGAGGCTCTTTGGTCAGGATATAATTATTTGCAAAAAACAGGAGAATTTAATCAAGCGTATTTTATAAAAATATTTCAAGAAATAAAACAAACAAAAGAGGGGATTCGTCCTGATTTTCTGAACACTTCTATCAAACAAATGGGTACCGGGCCAAATGCTGGCCAAATTATTTATACGCCTCCTAAAGGGATAAAAATAATAAAAGACAAACTTGAAAATCTTGTTAATTTTTTAAATGATGATGATCAGTATAGAATTGATCATTTACTAAAAATGGCAATAGCCCATTTTCAGTTTGAAGCAATTCATCCCTTTCGTGATGGAAACGGAAGATCAGGAAGAGTTTTTAATATTCATTACCTGACAAACAAAGGACTACTTGATTTTCCAATATTATTTCTCAGTAGATATATTTTGGATCATAAGGACGATTATTATGCAGGACTTATGGGAGTATCTCAGAGAGGTAATTGGAAAAACTGGCTGTTATTTATGTTGAGAGCTATTGAGAATACATCGAATATTACTTTCTATAAGATTAATGAAATTGTCGCTGTAAAAGATTCTATTCTTGAATACGTAAAAAAAGACAAGCGTAAATTTCGTCGACCTGAAGAACTTATCAATTCTTTATTTACCCAGCCATATATAAAGGTAAAACACCTTGTTGATTCAGGAATTTATGCCGAAAATACGGCAAGAGATTATCTTAATAAATTATGCGATATGCAAGTTTTGGAAAAGAAAGAAATCGAAGGTCATCATTATTACCTCAATATTGAATTGTATCGTATACTTTCAGAATAATTGTTTAGTATAAGAAGTTTTCTATATCGGTTTATTTATGCCCAATTTATAAACTTATCCGTTAGTATTACTTATTGTATTATTTAGATAATCAATAAATTACTTTTGTTGGTAACTGCAGTTAATTTAAAGGATTATTAGAAATCTTAATTATTGAATACTAATCTTTTGCGTTTGTCTTTGGTTATTGCCTTCAATTTCAATAAAGTAAACACCGCTTTGTAAGTGTTGTAAATCTAAGTTCAGTTGATTGTAAATCGTTCTGGTTTCTTGGTAAACAGATTGACCTAACATATTGCTAACGCGAATAGCAAATGATTTACCAAAAGAACTATCGTTAAATTGAATCTTAATATCGCCATTAGAAGGGTTAGGAAACAAGGTATAAAAAGCGGTTGGAGAAATTGGAATCGATTCGGTGGATAAAGGATACCCCGAAATTTGTGTGACGCCGGTATTATCAGGATCCAACCATGGTTTTAATTGAGTATCCGGAGTGGTTCCATTTTTATCCCAATGGTAATAAAATTTACCATAATAATCTTTTCCGGTTAAATTGGAACAGGATGCCAAACCACCCGTTAAAGTCCCAATTAAAAATCCATCTTGAGAGTAGATAGGGCATCCGGATGATCCGCCCTCAGTTACTCCGTGTCCGTTTAGCGTTGCACTCCATGTCACTTCCCAAGAACCATTTGTAAAACCGGTGTATCCATTGCTTGAATACGTAGCAGAACGTAAGGCTGTGGTGTAAGTTGATATTTTTTTGATATCCCCTTGGGGATGATGAATACTTACCCCGTTATTGCTTCCTAATCCGCGTCTGTCCCAGCCCATAAAATAGGCGTTATATGTGGTTGGAATATTTTGTTTAAGAAGGACGAGGTAAAAATCGGAGCCAAGAATACCGGCATTTGAACTGGCTGCTAATTTCGTACAGCCGGTCATGGTGTTTGATGTGGGCTCAATAAGTGGATTCGAACAGTTGTCGGATTGGTAATTAAAATAGAATATCCACTGATTTAAATCCGTAGTACTGGCTTGGCTTCCGCAATGATCGGCAGTTAATATAAAAGGGGTGAGGTTATTGTTTACATTATTGATTACACTCCCTGTGCACCAAAACGCAGAATTGCCTTCTT
This sequence comes from Bacteroidales bacterium, assembly GCA_041592395.1. Classification (GTDB taxonomy): domain Bacteria; phylum Bacteroidota; class Bacteroidia; order Bacteroidales; family UBA12170; genus UBA12170. The sequence goes on from JBFHQD010000124.1 coordinate 3,813, forward strand.
TAATAAGCAAGCGTACAACCGAATTTTTTTGGTTATTATAATCATTTCCTTCAGCGCAATTTACATTCACTTCACAACTTCCGGATTCACCAAAATTTGCGGAGCTTTTAAGGTCGCTAACTCCTCTATATGCATGCAAAATCTCGTTTAAGTTAAATCGACCCTTGCCTTTTACAGCTGCCGGTTCGTTATATTCTATGATAAGTTTATCGCCTAAAATTAATTCGGTGGCAAATAATCCGGATTCGGAATTGTTATTTTCCGTAAATGAGCCAATAATTTGCTCTTTATCAGGTGAATAAATAAATAATTTGGCGCCTTTTGGAAGGTAGAAGTCAGTAAAATAGAGTCCTAATGCAAGTGCTCCTTCAGAAGTTATAGTTGCTTTCCAAATCGAATTGCCTTTGCTGTCGATTTCTTCTGATCCAAATTCGTTTAAAGACTTACCAAAGGGCAATATTTCACCAAATTTAAATGCAGTACATTGTTTTGTAATGGCTTCATTCTTCGTTAGCGAAAAAGAAATTGCCGGAGAATAGGCTATCTCTGTATCATCCGCTTGCTCGTGTTGAAAAGAAGCCGGAACTCCGCCTTGACTGATTTGTGCTTGAAGCTGGAAGCTGACAAGACTAATGCAAAGGAGAATGAAGTAGCGTTTTGCGAATTTTAGTCCTTGTGCGTGTGTCCAGTTATTCTTGTTCATAATAAAAACGTTTAAGCAAAACTAATAATTTCTTTCAATCAAAACTCTAATTTCTTCTTTTTGACGAAATTCAATATGCCGGATGGAAATTATTTTTGCCTAGTTGCTGCGAACTAGTTTTTTGGGAACTCTTAGTCGAAGTTCTTTTTTTCTATAGTCAATTTCGGCTTTATAATCGAGTAAAATATCTCCGCCGATTACACCGTCAATAGCTTGTAAACCATAGGCTTCGAACGATTGATTGATATGAACCATATCGATAATAACACTCGTATAATTGCGTATAAAGAGCTCTCCAATTTCTAAACTTTCCAATGTAATTATATGGCTTTTCATTTCATTTGTACCTAAACCGGTTGACAATTGCTCATTTTCATGCATTTCCAAATCATCGACAAAAGCAGCGATTCTATTCTGATCGAAAACGGTGCGCGAAGCTCCCGTATCAATTAACAAACGACACGTTAGCTGATTTATTTTCGCATTTAAAATAAGGTGAACGCCATCAGCCTCAATAGCAACAAGTTGAAAGGGTATTTTGCAGAGCATTTTAGAAATTTGGTTTGGGTGCGGATTTCTGATAGAAATTGTCAAACGTACCAACAGACACTTTGGATGGCTCAACAACCTGAGCAAGTTTCAAATCAACGTTGTTAATATAGCCTTTGGAAAGCAAGCTTTGTTTTACCCAATCCAATAAACTGCACCATTGCAATTTCTTTTCTGGCCACAAATAGCTCTGAAAGGCTTGTTTAGTTTCTTTTTCTTTGTGCTTGTTCATATATAATCTAATAATCAGTTTGTAAAAGTAGTGAAAATAGCTTTTTAAGAAACGAAAGAATTTTCTACAGAAATAAAAAAAACATTTGGTGGTTTCAAAAAGTGTTTTACTTTTGCGAGTACAATGAAGACAACTTTTACCTATAGCTATTCTTATTATTGGTTTATTAAACCATAAGGGGATTGTTTTAGGTTGTTTATACAAATAGAAAAGAGTCCCGAAGTAATTCAGGACTCTTTTTTTTATACTTATTGAAATGCTAGGAAATATTCAATTTTATTTTTGGAACTATTATTATCTGTTTTACTGGCAGGACGGAAGTTTTATGGTTAAACATAACTTAAGTTCTGCGTAAGCAGGACTTTTTTTTTACTCAAATTTTAAGAAAACGACGATGAATACAACAATAATACAACCGGCAAACAGACTACAATCAGTTCAAGAATATTATTTCTCTTCCAAGTTGGCCCAAATACGTGAAATGAATGCCAACGGACAGTCTATCATTAATTTAGGAATTGGTAATCCCGATATGGCGCCTTCTGAAAGCACATTAAAAGGTTTGATGGCTGCCGCCAATGAATCCACAAACCATGGCTATCAAAGTTATACCGGAATTCCGGAGTTGCGAAATGCTTTTGCCAATTGGTATGCAGATTTTTACCAAGTTACGCTTCATCCTGATTCGGAGATTTTACCATTATTAGGATCGAAAGAAGGAATTATGCATATTTCACTTGCTTTTTTAAATCCCGGCGATGAAGTGTTGGTTCCCGATCCCGGATATCCGGCTTATAAAGCTGTTGCCGCACTATGCGAAGCTAAATCTGTGGTTTACGATTTAAAAGAATCGCTGGATTGGTGTCCTGATTTCGATGAGCTAGAGAAAATGGATTTATCGAAAGTAAAACTGATGTGGATTAATTACCCCAATATGCCCACAGGCAAAGCGGCATCGATGCGACTTTTTTCAAAATTGATTGCTTTTGGAAAAAAACATAGAATATTAATCGTCAATGATAATCCATACAGCTTGATTTCTACGGATAAACCTTTGAGCATTTTGGCTGTTGATGGGGCAAAAGAAATTGCGATTGAATTAAATTCTTTGAGCAAATCGCACAATATGGCCGGCTGGCGAGTTGGGATGATTGGAGCCGGGGCTCATTTTATAGCCTCCATTTTGAAAGTCAAGTCCAATATGGATTCCGGCATGTTTAAACCCATTCAATTGGCAGCTGCCGAAGCGCTAAAAAGCAGTGAGGAGTGGTATGCTGCTCAACGAAAAGTGTATATCGACAGAAAAGAAATAGGTAAAAAGATAATGCACAATCTGGGCTGCCAAATTAACGATGACACCTCAGGGATGTTTATGTGGGCAAAAATTCCGGAAAGCGAAAAATCATCACTGGATTTTAGCGAAAAACTATTAGCGAATAATAAAGTATTTGTCACGCCCGGATTTATTTTCGGAAAGAATGGAGAGCGTTTTATCCGACTTTCTTTAGCGAATGATGAAAAAGTATTAAATGAAGCATTAAACCGAACATTAAACAAAGAAATATGAACGTTTTTATTATTGGATTAGGATTGATAGGAGGATCACTGGCCAAAAGTCTGCGAAAAAGTGGTTTTGCCGATGAACTCATTGGTTTTGATAACGCAGCGGAAAATTTATCTTATTGTCTGGAGAACAAGATTATAGATAATTCACTAGAGTTAATGGAAGGCGCAAAAAAAGCCGATATTATTATTTTGGCTACACCTGTGGATGGTATTTTAGAGTTGATGCCCGCCCTTTTAGACCAACTCGATGAGCAAGTTATTGTGGATATGGGTTCTACTAAAAAAGAAATCGTAGAATTGGCTGCAAAACATCCAAAAGGAAGAAATTTTGTGGCCGCCCATCCGATGGCCGGAATCGAAAACTCAGGTCCTACAGCATCATTCGAAGCCTTATTTATTGATAAAGTAGCCATTATCTGTAATCCTGAAAAAAATGCCAGAATGCCACTGAATCTGGCCAAGCTATTGTTTAAAGCATTAAATATGAAATTGATTTATATGGATGCAATCGAACACGATAAAGACCTGGCTTACCTTTCGCATCTTTCGCATATTTTGTCTTTTTCTTTGGCTTTAACGGCTTATAATGTGGAAGATAAAGAACGAAATATTTTCAACCTTGCCGGAGGAGGATTTGCTTCAACAGTTCGACTGGCCGGCAGTTCAGCAGCCATGTGGAATCCCATTTTTCTTCAAAATAAGGAGAATATGATAGAGGCTTTGGACTTGTATATTTCAAATTTAAGCCTTTTCAAAGAACATATCCAAAACAACAATAAAGAAGGATTAAATCAATTAATGGAAAAATCAAATGCTATCTATAAGATAATCAATCAATCACTATGAAGACGACTTTAAATCTATTACACGTAAACGAATGGGGAATAAAAAACACGGATCGCCCCTTACTAATATCCGGTCCTTGTAGCGCTGAAACAGAAGCGCAGGTGTTAGCAACAGCGCATGCGCTGAAAGATCAAAATATTTCTGTTTTTAGGGCCGGAATTTGGAAACCGCGTACACGTCCAAACACTTTCGAGGGTGTTGGGACTGAAGGCTTAAAATGGTTAACGAAAGTAAAACATGAAACGGGGATGAAAGTGGCTACTGAAGTGGCCAATGCTAAACATGCTTATGAGGCCTTAAAACACAATATCGATGTGCTTTGGATAGGTGCTCGCACAACTGTAAATCCGTTTGCTGTTCAAGAAATAGCCGAAGCGCTAGATGGAGTTGATATACCTGTTTTTGTAAAAAATCCGATAAATCCCGATTTGGAATTATGGATTGGCGCTTTAGAGCGTTTAAATGCCGTTGGAATTACAAAACTAGGTGCAATTCACCGTGGATTTAGCAGCTATGGCGATTCTGCTTTTCGGAATGCTCCTAACTGGCAGATTCCTATTGAATTAAAAAGAAGGTTTCCGGAATTACTTTTGATCAATGATCCAAGTCATATTGGCGGAAAACGAAATCTTATTCAAAGCTTATCGCAAAAAGCAATGGATTTAGATTTTGATGGTTTAATGGTTGAAGTGCATCCTGATCCCGACAAGGCATGGAGCGATGCTCAGCAGCAACTTACTCCCGAACAATTTCTGGCTATGATTCAATCACTGCGAATTCGTTCAAAAGGAAGTCATGCACAAGCGCATTCTAAATTAACGGATTTGCGTAAAAAAATCGACTATTTCGATCATGAATTGATGGAAATATTAGAGGCTCGTATGAAAGTATCCTCAGAAATTGGTGATTTCAAACGCGATAATAATATGGTGGTTTTGCAAAACAATCGTTGGAACGAAGTCATCGAGCAGAGTATAGAGCTTGGAAGCAAGAAAGGACTTAGTGCAGAATTGATTTCTCGTATTTTTAAGGCTATTCATCAAGAAAGTATCAATCTTCAAACGGATATTATCAATAAGTCTGAAATTGAAGTTTAAGCTTCGCTCGCTCTCGAGTTGAAGCATCGACTGTGTTCAGCTTAAGGGTTGATGTGATTATTATAAGATCAAAAAAGAAATAATGAATATTAACGTGTTTCCTTCGATAGTGAAAGGTGAGATTCAAGCTCCGGCTTCAAAGAGTATGTTGCAGCGGGCTATAGTTGCTGCATTTTTAGCTGATGAAAAGGTTCAAATTGAGGGGTTTTCATCCAGTGCTGATGTGCTTGCCGCTTTGGAATTGGTTAAAGCTTTGGGAGCCGATTTTAGAATTAAGGAGAGTACTTTAGTTATTGAACCGAATTTCGAATCGAAAACAAGAGCGCTAAGCATAGGTGAATCGGGATTAGGTATGCGTTTGTTTTCTCCGCTATTGGCTTTATACGATCAGGAATTCCTTTTTCAAGCCGAAGGAACCTTGCAAAAAAGACCGCTGCATTTGATTGAAAAAGTACTTTCGCAGCAAGGTGTAAAATGCAGTTCATCCAATGGTTATGCCCCCTTAAGAATTTGCGGTCCT
>JBFHQD010000125.1:0-9246 GCA_041592395.1 Bacteroidales bacterium
GAAAATATACCTTACCCTGTGTTTAATTGGTTTGTCAATAGGGGTAAAAGCGCAAAACTTAAACGAAATAATAAGGCCACAAAAAGTAATTAATAAATTAAATGTTGATGGAATATTAAACGAAGCCGTTTGGCAAAAAACTAGTTTTACAAAACAACTATACGATGAAAATGGCGAATACGATAACACAGAGGCCTATTTTGCCTATGATGCAGATAATCTTTATGCCGGAATTATATGCAAGGTAAACAAAGCTTCTAAATGGAAAGTAAAACGTCTGGATAAGGATAACGAGTTTATGTTAAGTAATGATTGGGTTGCGTTTTGTGTCGACACTTATCACGATGGAATAAACGCCTATGCCTTTCTGGTAGATGCTGGAGGTAATGAATTGGATGGTGCTATAAATCCGCCATCAAGGGATTTGTCCTTTTCTTTTTCTTCAAAATGGACTTCTGCTTTTAAAATAAATCAAGATGGATACACTGTAGAAATGAAAATCCCGCTTGAGCGCTTACCCCTAAGATGGAATAAAGACAGTGTAACAATGGCCATACAAATTATCAGAAACGATAAGCAAAACAATCGGATGGTTCAATGGCCCGCCACTAAAGATATAGGAAAGTTTCAAACCATTGTTTTGAATGAAATAAATCAAACATGTCCCCCCAATTTATCTGGCGTAAATATGGAAGATAGACTGACTTATAAAAAATCGAAAATTGATGTTAGCACCTTGTTGGGAAGGTGTCAGGGAGGAGATGCTTCCGTAATGGATTATTTTATTTTCAAGAAGAGAGAAATTGGAGGCGCTGAGATACCCAGAATGCTTCATTACAAGAGGCAAACAGAAAAGGTTAAGACAATGTTTGAAAATACGCCGTATTTCAAAAAATTAAATACAAATATAGATTTCGAAACCATGTTAGAAAGATCCCAGACTACGGCATTCATTGTTCTTCGAAATGACACAATTCTATACGAAAACTATTTTAATGGCTTTACAAAAGATTCAATATTCACCTCTTTCTCGGTTGCCAAATCATTTGTCAGTACACTGGTAGGTTTGGCTATTTCAGATGGGTTTATTAAAAGCGAAGGGGATAAAATAACCGAATATCTTCCAGAGTTGCTAAAAAAAGACAGTCTTTTTTCAAGAATTACTATTCAAGATTTGTTAAGTATGAGTTCTGGACTTGCCTATTCACATGATGGATTTCCTTCTGATGATGAGTTTACCTACGTGTCTCCAGATTTAAGGAAAGCCACTCTTGATCATGTTCGAATAGAAGAAGCACCGGCTATTCATTGGCACTACAATAACTATAACCCCTTATTGTTGGGGATGATAATGGAACGAGCCACCGGCAAGACGGTTTCTAAATATGCCGAAGAAAAACTTTGGAAAAAAATGGGAGGAAGCAATGCCAGTTGGAGTTTGGACGAAAATGGTTTTGAAAAGATGGAAAGTGGGATCAACTGCAGGGCTTACGATTTTGCTAGATTTGCCTTGCTATTTTTGAATCAAGGCAAATACAATGGTGTACAAGTAATTCCTGATAACTGGGTGCACAAAGCAACACAACCTCAAGATAGACCTGAAGGATATTATGATTATCTACTAAAAAATAATACGTATTATAACTATCTCTGGTGGGGTAAATTTCGCGACGGACAGGAAAATAGCAATGACTTTTTTGGAATGGGAAACAAAGGTGAATATGTTTATATCTGTCCGCAGAAAAAACTTATTTTGATAAGACTGGGATTTGAATACGGTTTCACCCCCGGATCAATGTCGTGGCCCAATATGTTTTATGAGTTTGCAACAGATTTTAAATAAAAGGATGTTTTGACGAAGAAAAAAGGCCTTTTGTTAATAAGATTAACTCAAAGCTTATATCGAATATAAAATGAAAAAGCTATTTCCATATACTCTTATTTTCCTGATAGTTTTAGTCAGTACTTGGTTTTTTTTGAATAGAGAAAAAGGACAAGCAGTAGAAAATTTTGAGGCTTTTTTTAAGGTGTTTAAAGAAAACTATGCGCTTTTTGATGTAAAACAGATCGACTGGAACGAAGAATACGAATTTTATGCTCGAAAAATAAATGAGCAAACAACTGATGATGAGCTGTTTGCTATTTTTCAAGAATTTCTTAAAAAATTAGACGATAAGCATTGCTATATTTATCGGTTTAATGAGATCTATTTCTCTGGTTTTGGACTCCCATCATTAAATTATTTTGACTTGATATCCTTTGACTTCAGATTACCCACAAATGACTTCTCATTAAAACGAATTGAAAATAATTATCTCGTCGATTATGAAAAATCATTAACAGTAACGTCATTTCTCCCGCCCATGGGTATTCGAAAAGTATTTACTACGGGTTGGTTAAGGGATTCAATTGCTTATATCCATATGACGGAGATGAGTAATAAATCAAAAGAAGTTCACCATTCGATTAGTGCTTTCTTGAAGAAATATAAAGATGCAAAAGGTTTTGTTATTGATATTAGAGATAACATCGGCGGCTATTCTTTACCGACTAAAGAGCTGGCGGAGTATTTTACGACAGAAACAAATACTTACGCTATTTCAAGACTGAGAAACCCTGAAAGTATTTACAAATTCCAAGAGCCTGAGTATTGGAAAATAGAGCCAAAAGCAGATATAGAGTATGAAAATCAACCGATTGCAGTGCTAATAAATGCGAATACTCAAAGTGCTGCAGAGTTGTTTGCACTTATGATGAAAACTTTGCCGCGAGTCAAGATTATTGGCGATACAACTTCTGGTGTTTTTGCAGATACGCAAATCGGCAAACTTCCCAATGGTTGGGAATATCGCTTATCAATTCGAAAGACCAATGATTGGAATGATCGTATTGTTGAAAGTAGGGGTATTGTACCCGACATTTTAATTGAAAACACAAAGAAAGATTTTAAAAATAAGACTGATAATGCTTTAGATTCAGCACTAGATTTTTTGATTAAAAACGAATATCATATCTCCCCAAAATAAGACCTTTTATTGATGGGTAAATTCAATTTCGCGGTTTACTAAAAAAGGAGAAAACTAGGTTGTTTATGAATAAAAACTTAGTGGTGAAATAGCTTTAGTTAGCGCATGTAAATTTCTAAATTTGAATTTATTATCTTAGCAGAGTTTGTTGCGAGCGGGCTTAGAACTTGCTTCGAAAATGCAAAAAAACAATGAATAAAAAACGAGCTGTAATTTAAACTAGAGAAATAAAATGAAAAAACCGGGAATAGTTTTCTTTATTTTTTTGACGAGTCTGTCAATTTGCGCACAAGATATTTCAGGTACTTGGAATGGAATATTGAACGTTCAGGGAACTCAATTGCGATTGGTATTTAACATCACTAAAACTGAAAATGGCTATAGTTCAACCATGGATAGTCCGGATCAAGGTGCTAACGGAATCCCGATAACTTCGATAAACTATTCGAATTCTATATTAGCTATAGAAATATCAAATGCTGGAATTAAATACGAAGGTACTTTAAATAAAGCGCATGCTTTTGAAGGGCTGTTTAAGCAAGCAGGTATGTCTTTTCCCTTGGTCTTAAACAGGGGAGAAGTGAAAAAAGTTAGCAGACCCCAAGAGCCAACTGAGCCCTATCCTTATTTTTCAGAAGAAATCAAGTTTGAGAATACGAAGGATAAGATTGAATTGGCGGCTACATTTACGCGTCCTACCGAAAAAGGAAAGTTTCCGGCCGTTATTTTGATTACTGGAAGTGGACCGCAGAACAGAGATGAAGAATTATTTGGACATAAGCCTTTTCTTGTTTTAGCCGACTTTTTAACGAGGAATGGAATGGCTGTTTTAAGGTTTGATGACAGAGGAATCGGAAAATCTACTGGCGATTTTAAGAATGCTACAACATTCGATTTTGCAAAAGATGTAGAATACGCAATTGAATATCTGCAGAAAAGAGAAGATATAAACAAAGAAAAAATCGGGCTGATTGGACATAGTGAGGGCGGCATTATAGCCTCAATTATAGCATCAGAAAATAAAACTATCGATTTTATTGTGCTAATGGCAGGTCCAGCGCTTCGGGGAGATAAATTGTTGCTGCTTCAGAAATACAAAATGGAAACGCAAATGGGCATCGATAAGCAATTGGTAGCGTACAATCAGCAAATATTTGCCGGTGCATATAAAATAATTTTAAATGAGCACATAAACAAAGAATTGATATCAGATTCCTTATCCAAATATTTTACATCTAAATATGGTCAAGCCTTACCCGAGCTGCAAAAGATGGCACTTATAAAGCAATTAACTTCCCCTTGGATGATAGATTTTATTAGACTTGACCCTGTTGTTTATTTGTCGAAAGTGAATTGCCCTGTACTTGCAATAAATGGGAGTAGGGATATGCAAGTTCCTTCGAAAGAAAATTTAGCACAGCTCGAAGACGTTTTAAAAAACTCAAAATCAAGAATCAAAGAACTTCCAAACTTAAATCACTTGTTTCAGGAATGTGATTCTGGTGCAATAGGTGAATACGCCACAATAGAGCAAACTTTATCTCCAATTGCATTAAAAGAGATTTTGAATTGGATAAAGAAGCAGGTAAACGATTGAAAAAATAACAACTAAGTAATAAAGTTTAAATAAAGTCTAATATCGAATTTACAAAGCTAAAGTTGAAATTGATTTCCGATACGACGTGCAGGTAGTTCTTTTCGAAATAATGTCAATAGCAAATATAGGCTTGTAAAACAGTATGTTAACTTTAGATTTTTAGTAGTCAGCACTTTTTTATACTTTTGCAAACACACCGTAGTTGTGTTTGACATCCGTTTTTTTTCCTTTTCGTTTCGAGGCGTAAAAGTAAAAAATGCGCGTGTTTTTTTATTATGTGTTTGATATTTTAGTATTGTAGTAGAGAATGATTTGTGAGTTAGAACAAAAAGATATAGAAGAGTTTAAAACGACAAACATTTTGCCTCAAACTCCATTTTGGGGTCGTGTAAAAAGAGATCAAGGATTTATCCCTAAAGGATTCGAATTAAGCATTTCAAAAGATGTATTGTATAGCCGAGCGAATACCTTAGAAAAAGAAGCTGAAGATTTATTATTACTGATCAAATATATCGATAATAATACGTGTTTTGCCTATGTTCCTTATGGCCCTAAATTGGAACCTACTTTTGAAAATCAGGGCTTATTTTTGGAGCAATTATCCGAATCTATTAAGCCATTGCTGCCGCCAAATTGTATTTTTATTCGTTACGATTTAACTTGGGAGAATCAATGGGCTGTTGAAAAAGAATATTTTGATACTGATGGAAATTGGGTGGGGCCACCACCTATTCAAACGCAGGAATACAGAGTAAATTTCAGCACAGTAAATTGGAATTTACATAAGAGCATAGAAGATAATTTGCCCAAAAATACTTTTTTTCTCGATTTGACTTTAGCGGAAAAGGATTTGCTTTTCAACATGAGATACAATACAAGATATAATGTAAGAAAAGCAAATAGAAAAGGAATTAAGGTTTCTGAATACGGAATCGAACATATTAAAGATTGGTATAAACTATACTTGGATACGGCAGTTCGACACCATATGCCGATACAAAATCAAGAGTACTTTTCTACGATTTTAAGAAATCAGGATAACAGTAAAAAAGGCGTAACTGTAAAGATGCTAATGGCTGATATTGAGGGTGAATTCCTGTCTTCTATGTTTTTGGTTTTATCGAAGAATCGGGGAACTTATTTATATGGTGCATCAACTTCAACTAAAAACAATTTAATGGCAAGCTATGCCTTGCAATGGGAATCTATCCGAATTGCAAAAAAATGGGGATGTACTGAATACGATATGTTTGGTTCTGCACCTAACTTAAATCAGAGTCACCCATTACACGGAGTCCATATCTATAAGAAAGGATTTGGTGGTAATCTATACCATAGAATGGGTTGCTGGGATTATCCTTACGATAAGAATATTTACGATTTATATCGCATGCAAGAAATTAAAAAATAGCCTTTTGGACTCGCCCGAAACGAGTGCTTACTTTGTGCAATAATCGCCTCGAAATAAAAATCAATTCGACCGCTTCATCAATCCGCGTCTAACCATTTGGTAGCTCGATCTGAAGAAATAAGCAATGGGCATCACAAACATATGCATAAGCTTTGTGTATGGGAAAACCATAAAAATAAACAAGCCAATTACGATATGCGATTTGTAAATGAGGCTATGGCCTAAAATTACAGAACCGGCATCCGGTTGAAAAGTAATTACTTTTTGTGCCCATAATCCCAAGGCGGCATAATTTTCAACCGAAGATTCGGCGGAAATAAATATGGAAGCCAATCCCAGTCCCATTTCGACCAGCAACAACAGAATAAGAAGGATATCTGCCGGAGAACTGTTTATTCTTATTCTTTTATCCCTTATCCGTCTGAAAAGCAATATGCTGATTCCGGCAAAGGCTGCAGTACCAAAAACAGAACCCATTATTACCGCTAATGTTTTTTTTGTTGCCGTAGTCATAAACAGATGATAAAAATGTTCAGGCGTAAAAAGGCCGGTAAAATGGCCGATAAATACGAGAATAATACCGTAGTGAAATAAATTTCCTCCCCAGCGTTGCCCTTTTTTCGATAGAAATTGACTCGACTCGGCTTGGAGAGATTTTGATGTTTTAACAATACGGGTGATGACACCAAACCAGAAGAGTGTCATTGCAATATGTGGCAAATAAGTGAATAACAGATTATTGATATAATTGTCCATAATGTTATGATTTACAATTTGTACAAGGATTTTCGCCTCCAAAAGTTACAGGCTCTTCTTCATAAGCTTCATCAATAGAGATTTCAGGCATTTCTGAAATCATTTTTTCAACCCGAGCTTTGGCGGGCTTGCGCGTAGATATTTGAATAATAGCGGCTAACAGATATTGGTAAGGATTATCTTTCTCTTCAAGTTTTCGATGGATAAATCCGACTATATCTATAATTTCAGCTAGCAATTCTTCTGCCTTTTCTTGCGTTTGCAAAGCAAGAAATTCCAAAAACATGGGCAGATAATCGGGCAATTCCGCGCGGTTTATTTCCAATCCATTTTCTTTATAAAGCTCGATCAGATCAACCATAGCTTGACCACGATCTTTTGAATCGCCATGTACATGCTCAAAGAGGTACAGAGAAGCTGATTTTGAATAATCAAACAATTGTACATAATGCTCTTGCCAATTCGTTAGTTGTTGCTGGGTAAAAAAATCGACAAAAATATTAATCCCGATTATTGTTTCTGCGTTTACTATTTTTTCTTCCGAAAGTGCTTTATTTACGTCGGGTAAAAAATTATAAATTTCTTCGTTAGGATAGGTCAATAAGAGCGAAAGTATTCTATAGGTTTTCAGCATTTTATATTCCTCCAAATAGATTTTTTAATCGGTTAGCTGTGCTTCCACAACCTTCTCCATCTGTAAAGCCACACTCCGCCTTATCACCAAAAACATCATTGGCATATTCTCTGTGCGATACCGGAATCACAAAGCGGTCTTCATAATCGGCGATAGCCATATAACGGTACATTTCTTCAACAATTTGAGGCGTGAGGTCGGTACCTTCTAAAACTTGCTCATCCGTAGTATTATTTATCGTTTTACCGCGCATAAAAGCACGCATGGCCAGCATCTTTTTTAGGGAGTCTCTGACTGGTTTTTCATCACCGGCAGTAAACATATTGGCTAAATATTTAACGGGTATTCTCATCATATCCACATCCGGAATAATGCCATTCGAGCCCATTTTCCCGCTCTCGATTTCTTCTTGAATAGGCGATAAAGGAGGAATATACCAAACCATTGGTAAGGTACGGTATTCGGGATGAAGTGGAAAAGCTACTTTCCAATCGACAGCCATTTTGTAAACCGGAGATTTTTGAGCGGCCTCGATAAAATTGTCAGGAATACCTTGTTTTTTGGCTTCTGCAATAATTTCAGGATCGTTTGGATCGAGGAAAACATCCAGATGCGATTGGTATAAATCGACTGGATTTTCAGTTGATGCCGATGCTTTGATTTTGTCAGCATCATAAAGCATTACGCCGATATACCGTATTCTTCCAACACAGGTTTCGCTACATATGGTTGGTTCGCCATTTTCAATTTTCGGATAACAAAAAGTGCATTTTTCTGATCGTTTTGTTTGCCAGTTAAAATAGATTTTCTTGTACGGACAAGCACTTACGCACTCTCGCCATCCTCTACAGCGATCTTGATCTATGAGCACAATGCCGTCTTCTTCGCGTTTGTAAATAGCACCCGAAGGACAAGCCGCAACACAAGTTGGGTTAAGACAATGTTCGCATAATCGAGGAAGATACATCATAAAAGCATTCTCGAACTTGGAGTAAATTTCTTTGTCGATTTCGTCAAAGTTTTTCTCCTTGCTTCTTTCTTCAAAAGTACCTCCGAGGTTGTCTTCCCAATTTGGGCCTTTCTCAATTTTTTCCATCGGTTCGCCGGTAAGCATAGAGTAAGGTCTGGCCGAAGGCGGCGTAACAAACTTTGACGACGAATGTAACACGCTGTAATTGAAAGTAAAGGGTTCGTAATAATCGTCAATCTGAGGAAGATAAGGATTGGAGAAAATATTTTTCATAATTCCAGCCTTATTTCCCATACGAGGTTGAAGTCTTGATTTGTCAAGTTTCCAACCGCCTTTCCATTTCTCTTGATTTTCCCAATCCGTGGGATAACCTGTACCGGGTTTAGTTTCAACATTGTTAAACCAGGCATATTCCACACCTTTACGTGTTGTCCATACATTTTTGCAGGTAACCGAACACGTGTGACAACCTATACACTTGTCGAGGTTTAATACCATTGCTATTTGGGCCTGTATCTTCATAATTATCTCAAACTTAGATGCATTAAAACTTCAATTCTTCGTCTTTCCATTCTACCTTCTTCAATTTTCGAACCACCACAAACTCATCACGATTCGATCCAATAGTTCCGTAATAATTAAATCCATAGGCCAATTGCGCATATCCTCCAATCATATGTGTTGGTTTCAGGCACAAGCGTTCTACGGAGTTATGCACTCCACCGCGATTGCCGGATAATTGACTAACGGGCATATTTACAGTTCGTTCCTGATTGTGGTACATTATTAATGCGCCATTCGGAATTCTTTGCGATACAATTAGTCGAGCCACAGATACGCCGTTGCTATTAA
>JBFHQD010000126.1:0-9189 GCA_041592395.1 Bacteroidales bacterium
ACCAACGAAATCCTAACCCTTACCCTTAAATCCGTAGATTTAATTAAAGAGCTTTTAAAATCGACCGGAAAATTAACAGCTACGGTTCAATCGAAATACGACGAACTGGTAAAAGAAATAAAAGCGGTTTCCGATGTCAAAGAAGCTGTGCAAGCTAATCCAACAAATACGGAGCAGGATGAGGCCGATAAAAAAGCCAGTTTCAATACCTATTATATTCATTTCGAGCCAAATACAGAAATTCTACAGAACGGAACAAATCCTTTGTATTTGGTAGATGAATTGGTTGCCTTAGGCGACTCAAAAGTTTTGCTCTATACCGATAATATACCGCAAACCAAAGATATACAACTGGAAAATTGTTATGTTTCCTGGGCCATTATTCTGGCTACTAAAGCAGAAATTGGCGATATTATGGATGTCTTTATTTTTGTAGAAGACGATAGTCAAATCGATATCATCAACCTGAGTTCTTTCAATCTCTTGCAATTTCCTGAATTTACAGAGGCTGTGCAGAACTACGAAAATCAAGGCATATCGCTAAACATCAACGAATTGCAAGCACTAGGCGAGCAACTCGTGCTTAAAAGTCAATTGACTGAAAATGGAGATGATGCAGATGACTCACCCAAGGAACCTGTCTCCGAACCGGAGCGAAAAGAAGTTAAAAACAAGACAAAAGATTTAAAAATAAGCGGTGAAAACCCCACTCTTCCGGAACCTGTAAAAAACACAAAAACAGCTATTTCTACTTTTTCTACGATTAGGGTATCGAGTAAAAAAATAGAAACTTTAATGAATTTGGTAAGCGAGATGGTGACATCGCAAGCCCAGCTCAATTTGATTGCCGAAAACGAACAAATTCCTGAGCTTTCCGAAGCCGTTGAAAACCTGGAAAAACTAACCCGAGAATTGCGCGATAATGCATTTGAGATTTCGCTTATTCCAATTGAAACAATGCTAACGCGATTTAAACGACTGATTCGCGATTTATCCACAGAATTAAAAAAAGATATCATTTTTACAGCTGTTGGAGCAGATACCGAATTAGATAAAACAATCATCGAAAATTTAAGCGATCCGCTTTTGCACTTGTTTAGAAATGCCATCGACCATGGAATTGAAGATAAAGAAACCCGTATAAAAAATGGGAAACCCGAAGTAGGCACGATTACGCTCAGTGCTTTTTATTCAGGAACCAATGTACTTATTCAGATTAGCGATGATGGCGCTGGAATAAATCCGGATATTATCAGAAAAAAAGCGATAGAAAAAGGAATCATCAGTGCAAATGACGTCTTAAGTCAGAGCGAAATCATTAATTTGATTACGAAACCCGGTTTTAGCACTTCTGAAGCGGTAACTGATATTAGTGGCAGAGGAGTGGGTATGGATGTAGTAAAGAAAAACATCCAAAAAATACAAGGCGAATTGCAAATTGAAAGTACGCTTGGGCTCGGAACTACTTTTACTTTAAAACTACCTCTTACCCTTTCTATAATTGATGGTCTTATCGTTTATATTGAAGAAACACCTTATATAATTCCTATTCCTCTAATTAATAAAATTAGACCAATAACGCATACGGCGATTGAAAATGCCTTTAACAACACCTTAATTGTCGATAACGAACAACTGCCGTTTATTTATCTCAGAAAACACTTTGGAATTACAAAGGCAACACCCGAAAACGAATTGCTCATTATTGTCAATTACGGAAATAAGCATATCGCTATCGTAGTAGATCGTATGGAAAAACAAGCACAAGTGGTCGTAAAATCGATGGGCAAACATTTTCAACACCAAGACATCATTTCAGGAGTTTCGATTATGGGCGATGGAAAAATAGCCTTGGTTTTAGATACCAATAAAATTATAAATTCAATTGATAAATCAGTACATATTGTAAAATAAGTGGTTTTATGAAGAACTTTATGAAGAACTTTAAGATTTCTCACACCCTAATTGCCGGGGGGCTAATTATTTTTGCTTTTATAATAATGCAAAATATAACGAGTATAAAAAACATTAATAAATTCAATAACTATATCAATATTATTAACAATGAGCGTGTTAAGCCCATAAAAAGTCTCAATCTCATTAAGGATGCTTATACTGTAAAAATTGTTCACGCTGCAAATAAAGTAGCCATCAAATCGATTAGTTGGGAAGAAGGCTATAGCAGTGTAGCAGCTGCACAAAAAAGCATTAAAACTAATTGGGAGCTTTATTTGGCTACACTTGATAAGGAAGAATCAAAAAACCAGATTCTTGCTTATGAAAAAATAGAAGAAAAAACCAAGCGACAAATAAACCGATTGAGTCAGATTTTAGCTAGCAAGAACGAAGCCGAATTGGAACTTTTTATCAAAACCGAATTATATCCAGCTATAGAACCTTTGGAGTATCAAATTGTTACCATGATTGATAAATTGCAAAAATCGATTGATCAAATCTCAGGCGACACAAATAAACTTTATCATTCCATCTTTTCTCAAACCCGAACACTGGCTATCATAACCATGGTGCTTATCATTGCTGTGATGCTCATTATTATTAGCAGCATTCGTTCTACCTTAATAAAAGCAAATACAACCATTAAAAAAATTGCAGATGGTGATTTAACCGTAAAAATTGTTGGTTTTGGAAAGGATGAAATTGGGGAGCTGATGTTTGGAGTTAAAGGGTTGGTTCGAAACCTGAAATCGACTATGGAAACCATTCATAATGCGGCAAGCAGCATTTTAATAACGAGCAATGAACTCAGTTCAAGCAGTCAACAAGTTTCGTCAGGCGCTACCCAGCAAGCCGCTTCAGTTGAAGAAATAGCGGCTTCGATGGAAGAAATTTCGGCCAATATTATTCAAAATGCGAAGAATTCTCAAATTACAGAAAAAATATCGACACAAGCCGGTGAGGAATTTGAAAGCGGAAGAGAAAATATTGATACAACGGTAAAATCGATTCAAACTATTGCCTCAAAAATATCGATTATTGGCGATATTGCTTTCCAAACCAATATTCTAGCCTTAAACGCAGCTGTAGAAGCTGCTCGTGCCGGTGAGCATGGAAAAGGCTTCGGGGTTGTCGCCGCCGAAGTTGGCAAGCTTGCTGAGCGTAGCAAAATTGCGGCATCCGAAATCAATAACTTATCAAAATCGGGCGTTGAGCAAAGTCTAAGATCGAAGGATTTGCTTAAAATTGCACTTCCTTCTATAAGCAAAACCATCGAGTTAATAAAAGAGATCAGTCGGGCGAGCAATGAACAAAGCTCAGGCGTCGATCAAATTAACTCCGGCATTCAAACACTGAATCAGGTGACACAACAAAATGCTGCAGCAAGTGAACAAATGGCCACTGTTGCCGAAGAATTGGCTGCTCAAGCTGAGCAATTAAGCAATAGTATTCGCTTTTTTAATATCGGAAGCAGCACGAAAAGTAAGACAGAAAAGAAAACAACAACAACAAAATATATTGCTGAAAAAGCCAAAAGCAGTCCGGTAATCAAGGAGAAACCTAAAGGAATTAGCTTGGATTTAGACTCTAAAGATGATCTGGATAATGAATTTGAAACTTTTTAATTGTTTGGATTCTTATTAAATTGCAATATAAATTTAATGCATATAGAATTATGAAAGAAGTCAAGAAGAAATCGATATTAGGCCGTTTTTTAGCTTGACTTTATCTGACTCTTAAATAAATTATCGACCAATGAAAAAACTAAATTCATATTTGACGTTTAAGCTAGGAAACGAAACCTTTGCTGCTAATGTGGCTCATGTTTTACACATTCTTGGCATACCCGAAATCACAAAAATGCCCAATTCGCCGGATTATCTGCTCGGTGTTATGAATTTACGCGGACAAGTTATTCCGGTAATCGACCCGCACCCACGCTTTAAAATTGAAGCTCAAGAAACAACCAAAGACAGTTGTGTTTTGGTACTGGAAGTGAGCGATGAAGACGAAGAAGAGTTTTTAATTGGCAGTCAAGTCGATGCGGTTTTAGAGGTTATTCAAATTAATCCCGAAGAAATTTTACCACCACCCGAGCTTGGCGTACAGTTTAATGCACAATACATCGAAGGTGTTATTCAACAGGGCGAAAAGTTTATTTTAATACTCAATATAGTCCAAGTTTTTTCTGAGCTTAGTTCCAGTTTAAAATAATTATGGTTAATAATCCGCTATCGCTATATAAAGAAGAACTGAAACAAACAGAGTTTACGTTAATCAGTAGATATGTCAATCAAAATTTTGGCATAAAACTGCCTGAACATAAGCGTATAATGCTGCAAGGCAGACTGATAAACCGACTCGTCAAATTGAATCTGCCTAACTTTAAAGCCTATACGGATTATGCTTTTTCGGAGCAGGGTCGTGTATCTGAATTACCGCTTATGGTTGATTATATATCGACTAATAAAACTGATTTTTTTCGGGAATCCGTTCATTTTGATATTCTGAAAGAAAAAAGTATCCCCTACTTTCTGGAAAACCTTAAAACGAAACAAATGCAAATTTGGAGTGCGGGTTGTTCGAGCGGTGAAGAAGCTTATACGATTGCAATGACTTGTGCTGATGAAGCAAGGGTGAAATTGGATTTAGATTTTACAATTTTGGCTACAGACGTGTCTTTGCGTATGCTGGAAAAAGGAAAAAATGCGATTTACTCATCAAAAGATATTGAATCATTTCCAGAGGAAACAAAAAAAAGATATTTATTAAAAAGCAAGGATAATAAGAAAAGTGTGGTTCGAATAAAAAAAATACTTCGCGACAAAGTGATGTTTCAGTGGCATAATCTTATGGATAAAGAATATGATTTTCATCGCGAATTTGATATCATTTTTTGTCGCAATGTACTTATCTATTTTTCAAAGGAAGATCAACTGCATGTGCTTAACAATCTCTATAAAAATTTAAAAATGGGAGGATTTTTATTTTTAGGGCATTCAGAGTCGATTAATCATTTTAATTTACCCCTAAAAAATATTGGTCAAACCGTTTTTCAAAAAATATAATGCTATGGACAATCCCAATCTGAATCCAATTGATGCTGAAAATAATGCGCTTAAAAATGAGAATAAGCTCTTATTAGACCAGCTAAAAATTGTAAATAAAAAGCTCAAGGAATCGGAATCCTTCAAGAGTCATTTTTTGTCCAATATATCAAATGAGATTGTAAACCCTTTTACTTCAATTCTTGGTATCTCAAAAAATATTGCCAACTTAAAGGAAACTGATTTTGAGCAGATTAAAACCATGGCTAATTTGATTCACAGCGAAGCTTTCGATTTGGATTTTCAACTCAGGAATATTTTTGCCGCAGCCAAAATTGAATCGGGCGAGGTTTTTCTGGAATTGGTGACACTGGATTTGCAAGATTTTGTTGAAGAAATTATAAACAGCCTGAAAATAAAAGCAGAAAGGCGAGCAATTACCTGCGAAATTAAATACGCTATAAGTCAAAAACATTTTGTTACCGATCCCGATAAGTTTAGAATGATTTTGACTAATCTAATAATGAATGCCATCAATTTTTCGATGGAAAGAAATAGTATTAAATTGTTTTTCGAATACAATAAAGACGGTTTCTTGTTTAAAATCAACAATCAAGGCAACCTGATTTCCAGCGAAGACACAAAAATTATTTTTGATCGTTTTGTAAAACTCGACGACAATATCAATTCGCTCAATCAAGGGCATGGATTAGGCTTATCGATTATTAAAGATTATGTTGAATTGCTGGGTGGAAGCATAAATTTCGAAAGCAATAAAGCCGACGGAACTACTTTCTTCCTCAAACTTCATTCGCTCGAAATGAATGAAAAGAATTTATTTATGGAGGATGAAGATCTTTTTATTGCCGATGATAATTCAGAAATATTTTAAAACAAGATGATTAATCTCTCTAAAATATTTATCTATCCCGGAAGTCTGGAAGTGACTACACAGCCGAAGACGCTAAGTACTATTTTAGGCTCATGTGTTGCTGTATGTATTTGGGATAAAAAACTAAAATTTGGAGGAATGAATCATTTTATGTTACCTTTATGGAATGGCGAAGGACTTGCTTCGCCAAAATATGGAAATATTGCTATCGATAAGTTGATTCGTAAAATGATCAATAACGGATCGGAAACGGAAGACTTAGAAGCTAAAATTTTTGGAGGAGGAAATGTAATAGAATCAGCTAATAATGTGTATAGAATAGGCGAGCGAAATATAGAAATTGCTTATTCGAAATTAGCAGAATATGGAATTCAAATTACAGGATCCAGTACAGGCGGGAAATTAGGGCGTAAAATTTTAATGAATACATCCAATTTTCAAATCTTACACAAATTTATCGCAAAACAAAACTTTTAATGGTACGCGAAAAAGAAATAAAAGTATTGATTGTCGACGATTCTGCCAGCATTCGAAATATGTTGGAAAGTTTCTTAAACAACGACCCCAATATTAAAGTTATCGGAAAAGCCGGCGATCCTTATCAGGCAGCTGCTTTTTTAAAAACACAAGTACCCGATGTTATTACGCTCGATATTGAAATGCCAAAAATGGATGGGCTTACTTTTTTACGGAAAATTATGGCTCAACATCCAATTCCCGTTGTTATCATATCGAGTTTAACAAAAAAAGGGGCAAACGAAACCATCAGAGCTCTAGAATACGGAGCTGTGGAAATAATACAGAAACCCTTTGTTGAAGAAGGAAAAACAAATGAAGGAATTCAATTGATTATCGAAAAAGTTAGGGCAGCAAGTGTAGCAAAAGTTTCTGCCAGAACACAAAATATTCTTAAAATTCCTCCTAAATATTCTGCCGACGCCGTACTTAAAAAAAGCCCGTCAGCAGCCAATACTAACTTAGACAATCAAAAAGTAGTTGCTCTTGGCGCTTCTACAGGAGGCACCATTGCGCTTCAGCAAATTATACAAAATTTGCCAATAACATCTCCTCCCCTTTTAATTGTACAACATATGCCCGTTCATTTTACCAAAGCGTTTGCCGACAGGCTTAATCAATTGTGCAATATTTATGTAAAAGAAGCCGAAGATGGCGATATCATTAAAAGGGGAAATGCTTATATAGCAAGAGGTGATCGCCACTTAACAATTAAAAAGCAAGGAGGCGAACTCGTTGTTCATCTTTTAGACGGACCACTGGTAAACCGACATAAACCCTCCGTTGATGTTTTATTTAGAAGCATGGCCAACCATGTCGGTTCTAAAGGAATAGGGATTTTACTTACCGGAATGGGCGATGATGGAGCCAGAGGATTACTTGAAATGAAAGAGGCTAATGCCAATACTATTGCACAGGATGAGAAATCGTGTGTTGTTTTTGGTATGCCTCGCGAAGCAATTAATATGGATGCGCACAAAGCGATTTTAGGTTTATCGGAAATTTCAGAATTATTATCAAAAATTACTTAAGAGATCATGTTAACTATGACAAAAAGCGCTAAAATATTAATTGTAGATGATGATAGTTTAGGCCTTCGCTTAATGAGAAAAGCATTAGAAGGTAAAGGACATAAGCTGGCTACTGCAAATAATGGAAAAACAGCTCTCACAAAAGCTTGGGCCAATAGTTTTGATATTATTATTTTGGATGTGAAATTGCCTGATATTGACGGTTTTCAAATTTGTGAAAAACTTAAGCAACACCCTGCTACCATAAGTGTTCCGGTTGTTTTTCTTACCGGATTAAACAATCACCAAGATGTTGTCAAAGGATTTGAAGTCGGAGCAGTAGATTATATCTCCAAACCCTTTAATGCCGAAGAATTTAATATTCGTATCGATAATCATTTAAAATTAAGAGATTACTCGAAAACCTTAGAAGAATCAGCTCGTATATCGCAAGAAGCCAAAATCAATATCAGTACTTTTATCTCCTCTTTGGCTCATGAACTTAAAAATCCTCTGAATTCTATCATCGGCTTTTCGGAAATATTACAAGGAAAAAACATTCCTGAAGAGGAAAAAACAAATTATTTAAAGCATATTAATAGCAGTGGAATCGACTTGTTAAACCTGCTCAACGATTTAATTGATTTATCTAAAATTGAAGCCGATTTATTAGACATTCATTTTTCATCCGTTTATTTAAATACCGAACTACTCGACATCAAGAAAAGCTTTACAGACAAATTATTTAAAGATAGAGGTGATCTTGTAGAATTAAAATTAGAGTTGGGTAACGACGATCCTAAATTTGTTTTGTTTACTGATATCTTACGCTTTACGCAAATATTTAATAACCTGATTGACAACGCAATAAAATTCACAACAAAGGGAACAATCACATTTGGATATCGAATAAAATCAAACGATCGCATCGAGTTTTTTGTACGGGATACAGGCATCGGAATGAAAGAAGAAGAGCTGGAAAGTATTTTCGAAGAATATGAACTGGCGCATCAAAGAATGCAGATTACACCGGCAGGAAAAGGGATTGGCTTAGCCATTTCAAAAAAAATCGTTCATATTTTAAAAGGGGAAATCGGAGCAAATTCGGTATACGGAAAAGGATCTGAATTTTACTTTATTTTGCCTCGATTAAAAGCAGATTCGGATGAAATAAAAAAGATTGAAAGTAAACAAGAGCTTTACAATTGGAATGGAAAAAAAATACTCGTTGCTGAAGATGTAATGGTTAACTTTCTCTTTTTCGTGGCTTTGTTTAAACAGACAAATGTGGAACTCTATCATGCCGAAAACGGTTACCAAGTTTTGGATATTTTAAAAGAGAAAGAGGTGGATCTCATATTGATGGATATGGTAATGCCCGAATTAGACGGACTTGCAACTACTATAGAAGTCAGAAAAACGCATTTACATCTGCCTATAATTGCGCAAACCAGTATGACTGACCGTACTGATAAAGACGATATCTTTAAAGCCGGTTGCAACGATATTATTTCAAAACCTATAAAACCGCGTATCTTATTAAATAAAATCAATCGTTTTTTCGAATAATCGTATAAGTCATGCCAAAAAAGAATAGCATTTTAATTGTCGATGATCACGAATCCAATCGTATGTTATTGGAAAAAATACTGTCGACCGAGGGATATAAACTTATTACATGCTCCGGAGGAAACGAAGCTGTAAAACTGGCACTCGAAGAAGATATTGATCTGATACTCATAGATATTATGATGCCAAAAAAGGATGG
>JBFHQD010000127.1:0-9164 GCA_041592395.1 Bacteroidales bacterium
CGACATTGTGATAGCGTGCTAATTCGCGAGAGGCAAACTCAAAACGTTGTGCAATTACAATAAAAGGAACGCGGTTTAATAAATTCCGAAGTCGCATATAGCTGTATAGCGAAAAAGCATTCATTCCTTGAACGTTTAAAGAACACAAAACGGCATCTAACTCATCATATTCAACGATATTTTTATTTATCCAGTGAATGGCTTCGAGTCCATTTTCTTTTCGGATGTATTCTATATTGTTTGCAGCATCGAGCTGATCAATCGTTTCTTGGTTTCTCCCAATATACAATAATTTCCCTTTCTCCTTCTCCGTCATAGTTGTAAGTTTTTGGGACAATTAAAATCCTTTACGCATTGTATATAAATCGATTGACTTTAATCTTCTTTTCACGCGAGCGAGCAATTCTTTTGGATTAAAAGGTTTGATGATATAATCATCGGCTCCGGTTTCAAAGCATTTTATTCTATCGTTGCTGCTTTCTTTTCCGGAGAGCATTAATAAGGGAATATCATCGAAAAAACCACTGGCTCGCACTTGTTTAATGAATTCGAAGCCATCCATAACAGGCATTTCGATATCGCATATAATTAAATCGGGAATGGCCCCGGTTTGCATGGCTGCTAAAGCCTTTTCCCCGTTAATAAAGGTGCTGATTTCAAATTCTTTTTTAAAAGTGTTTTCGATGATAAAGCGTATACTTTGCTCATCATCAATTGCAAAAATCTTTTTTTTCATATTTCTCCCTCGTTATTGCACAAATATAATTGAATTAATAATGCCTATCAATAGATTTTCCCAAACAAATTAACACGAAAATGTTTAGATTAATTGAGCTTTTCTAGTTGTTTTTGATGCAGTTGCAACGCATCGCGAAGTTGTGCTGCTTGAATAAAATCCAATTCTTTTACTGCCGCTTCCATGTCTTTTCTAATCTTTCTGATTGCTTTTTCGAGTTGATTTTTAGTAAGATAGGCTAGTGCCGGATCTGCAGCCATAATGGTGTTGTCCGGTTCAACATAAGCCATTTTTTCAATGCTATCGTCCAAGGCACTTCCCATTGGCCTTACAATTGCTCTTGGTGTAATATTGTGTTTTTCATTGTATTGCAATTGAATTTCGCGTTTGCGATTGGTCTCATCAATTGTTTTTTGCATCGATGCTGTAATTTTATCGGCATACATTATAACCAAAGAATTTAAATTTCGAGCTGCTCTTCCCGCCGTTTGCGTTAAGGAACGCTCCGAGCGCAGAAAACCTTCCTTATCAGCATCTAAAATAGCAACCAAGGATACTTCGGGTAAATCTAAACCTTCTCTCAACAGATTAACACCCACAAGAACATCCACAACACCTTGTCTCAGATTCTGCATAATTTCAACCCGTTCCAATGTATCTACATCCGAATGAATATAAGCTGTTTTTATATTTAGATTGATAAAATATTTGCTCAATTCTTCGGCCATGCGTTTGGTAAGTGTTGTCACCAAAACACGCTCTTTGATAGCAATTCGTTTTTGAACTTCATCCAATAAATCATCTATTTGATTTTGACTTGGACGAATGTCAATGGGCGGATCAAGCAGTCCGGTTGGCCTGATAACTTGTTCAACAACAACGCCTTCGCTTCTTTGTAATTCGTAATCAGCAGGAGTGGCACTAACATAAATGGTTTGATCGCTAATGGCTTCAAACTCTTCAAATTTAAGCGGTCGATTATCTAAGGCCGAAGGCAAACGGAATCCATATTCAACCAAATTTTGCTTACGCGATCGATCGCCGCCATACATCGCTCTGATTTGGGGAATGGTAACGTGCGATTCATCAATAATAGTGAGGTAATCATCCGGAAAATAATCGAGCAAACAGAAGGGGCGAGTACCGGCTTTTCGTCCGTCGAAATAGCGCGAATAGTTCTCAATTCCGGAACAATAACCTAATTCTTTTAGCATTTCGATATCATATACAACACGGTCTTCCAACCTTTTTGCCGACGCATGATCTTGCATTTCTTTGAAATAATCGATTTGCTTAAATAAATCGTTCTGAATTTCAAAAATAGCCGATTTCATTTTGTCTTTTGTCGTTACAAAGATATTAGCCGGATAAATGGTAAGCTGATCCATTTCGTTAATAACGCGACCGTTTTCGGGATCAATTTGCTCTAAAGATTCAATCTCATTGCCCCAGAAACCTATGCGAAAAGCAGTATCGGCATAGGCCGGATAAACATCTAAAGTGTCGCCTCTAACCCGAAAACTACCTCTTGAAAATTGCGCCTCCGTTCTGGAGTATAAACTATCTACCAAACGAAGAAGCAATTTGTTTCTTTCTATTTGATCGCCTTTTTTAATCAGAATTACATTTTCTGTAAAATCATCCGGATTACCGATACCGTAAATACACGAAACCGAAGAAACAACAATGACATCGCGACGCCCCGACAATAATGAAGATGAGGTGCTCAGGCGAAGTTTTTCAATTTCATCGTTGATGCTTAAATCCTTTTCGATATAAGTGTTCGAGCTGGGCAGATAAGCTTCAGGTTGGTAATAGTCGTAATAAGAAACAAAATATTCAACGGCGTTGTCAGGAAAAAACTGTTTAAACTCACTATATAGTTGTGCTGCAAGAGTTTTATTGTGCGAAAGTACCAATACGGGTCGCTTTAGTTCTTGAATAACATTGGCAATTGTAAAGGTTTTTCCCGAACCTGTTACACCCTGTAAAACTTGCGATTCATCTCCACGTTGCAAGCCTTCTACCAGTTGTTTTATCGCTTCGGGTTGGTCGCCCGTGGGTTTGAATGATGAAATGAGTTTAAATTCCATTTTTTGAATACTTTAATGCAAAAATAAGAAAGAAATTGGGCGCTGAAATTATTTATTAGCAGGTAATCCCAGTGTACTAAATATTGGAAAATGATCTGACAAGCGGATTTTTCCAATTTCGAATTGATTTACGTTGAAACAAGTATCGCTTAGTATATAGTCTATCCGCATGGCAGGTAATTTCCCGTTATACGTATTTCCATAGCCTTTTCCTTTTTCAATAAAAGTGTCTTTCGTGTTTTTCGCTAATTTCTGATAGGAATAAGTGGCGGGGGTGTCGTTAAAATCGCCACAAATTATTAAAGGATAAGGGGTGCTTTTTATTATTTCGGAGATTTTATCAACTTGGATGTTTCTGATTTTTGAGTATTTCGCAATTTTAGATAAAAGAGGCAGCACTTGTGCACTTGGTTGCTCAACTGTGGTATTTTCGGGAGTACTAAAAATCTCGTATTCGTTTTTTCCAAAATGATTGGATTCCAAATGAATATTGAATAAACGAATGGTATCGCTATTGTACAGAATATCAGCTATTAAAGCATAACTTTTGTCCTGATGTCGCAATTCTATTTGTCGGATTATGGGAAATTTTGAATAAAGCAGCATAAGATCGACAAACTTAAATCTGCTTTGCAGAACATAGCGACTTTCGGCAAAATAAGGAAAGCCTAGTCGCTCTTGAAATTCTTTTACCGTATTTATGCCTTTGGATGGATAAGTTTGAAATTCTTGTAAACAAATAATTTGGGCATCTTGATCATCGAGGTAGTTGAGAATTGAAGAACGAATATTGATATCCGCATATTTTTCGTTATTGTTTGAAAGGTTTTTTACATTAAAAGTGAGGACTTTTATTTCTTGTTCGGTCTGTTCTTTATCCGGATTTTGAAGTCTAAAATGCTTGTTTAATGTGCCTAAGCCAACAAGAATTGCCAAAAGCGAATACAGTATATTTTTATTGAGTAGCAATAACCAAACGATGATAAACAGGATATTGATTAAGAGTAAGATGGGATAGGCCAAACCGAAAATGGAGAAAGGCCATAAAAGTTGAGGGGGAATATAGGGCGCTAAATAGGTCAATAACAGCAATAAAACAAAAAACTGATTGATCCAGAGAAACAGACGGAAGCGATATTTAGCTTTAGTTTTTGCCATTACACAAAGCTAAGAAATTAGTCGAAATAGGCGACAAAAAAAGAGCTGATGACCATGCACATCAGCTCTTAAAAACACTATCTATTTATTCTTAACCTATGAGAAAGTTCAATTTAGTTTGGTTATTTTATTTTTTTAATTGTCGAAAGCCATACTTGATTTTCATTTACAAAGATAGATGCTTGAATACGTTTACGCCAAGATTATTTGTTTAAAAAACGAGGAAAATCAGTTAAAATATGTCCAAAATATGGAAAGTGTTTAAAATAGAATACGGCGTTTATTTCCTGTTACTCGCATTGAATAATTTTGCCTTTTCTTCGGAAGAAAGACTCTCGTAGCCCGATTTCTTTATTTTTTCCAATATCTCATCAATGGCGGCTTGTTCCTCTGCTTTTCTTCGCAGGTAAGCCTCGTCAGTTGATTGTTTTGGATTGGTATATACATTCTTGAAATTTTGCTTTGGTTTTTTAAACCAATTTGGAATAGCTGTAAAATTGAGTTTTTCAAAAAAAGAGCCAATATTTTTTCCTTGCTTTAAATAATAAACAAAAAGAAATCCGTAAAGAGCTCCTCCTAAATGACCAATATGTCCACCGGCATTACCATTTTGTATATTTAAGATATCTAAAACGATAATGACTAGAGCGGTGTATTTTAAAGGAACAGAGCCAAATAAAAACAATTGTATTTTCAAGTTTGGCGCACGCGTTGCACTTGCCGCAAAAATAGCCAATACAGAAGCCGAGGAACCCAATAATATGGCATTTCCAACATTAAAACTAAAGGCAGGGAAAAGATTAAAAGAAATAATATAAAGAAGAGCACCACTTAATCCGCCAAGAAAGTAGGTGGTAACAAGCATTTTAGAACTTAGGTAATTGATAAATATTTGCCCCCCAATATACAATACCATCATATTGAAAAGCAGATGGAGCAAACCTTCTTGAACAAACATATAGCTTATCAATGTCCAAGGTTTGAATAATATTGCACTTAGATCTGCCGGAAGCGATAACCAATAAACTAAACGAGAAACCCCATTTGCTTGTGCAAAAGCCTGATCGATTGAAAAAAGATAGAGAAATAAGTTAACTAAATTAATGATTACAAAAATCAAGATATTGGCTAAAATAAGATTAGATAAAGCCGATTTTCCCATAAAAAATCGCTTGATATCTGCCCAGTATTCTTTGGGTTGTTTTTGATATGGATTTGCTGATCCGTACATTAATACAAACGTCCTTTCTTTTTCCAGTAAGTAATGAGTAAAAATCCAAAAACCATTCCGCCTAAGTGGGCAAAGTGAGCCACATTATCGTTAGGATTGTTCGAAATACCTGAGTAAAGTTCAAATGCACCATAGAGTATTACAAACCATTTTGCTTTTATTGGAATGGCAAAATAAAGATAGATGATGGAATTCGGAAATAGCATTCCAAAAGCCAATAAGATGCCGAAAACGGCACCGCTAGCTCCAATTACCGTATGTGCATTTAAAAAATCGATACGGTATTGTTCCATAAACCGAATGCTTTCCTGTAGCGCTTGCGTTGGATTATTGGCGATTAATCGGTTGTATTCACTTGCAAAAGCATTGAAGTTGTTTTGTATATCATAACTTCCTATTTGAAAGAAATCGGAATTTCTAAATTCAACAAATGCAGGTATGCTTGGGTTATTTAAAAACAAATCGATTTGATGAAGCGTTGGAGCCAATTGAAAATGAATCCAAAACGTATACACTATACCTGCTCCCAAACCCGTAATGATATAGTAGATTAAGAATCGTTTGCTTCCCCAAACATTTTCCAAGGCATTGCCAAACATCCATAACGCAAACATATTGAACAAAATATGCGAAAAGTTCTGCGTGCTGTGCATGAACATATAGGTCACATATTGATAGGGGCTGAAATCTTCAGCGCCTATATAATGGAGTCCCAAAACGTTGTTTAAGTCGAATTTAAAAGCAGCGCCAAAACCGAGTGCCGCTAAAAAGAACAAACCGTTAATTATCAGAAGGTTTTTAACAACCGGAGGCAATATAGCAAATCTATTGGGTCTGAATTGTTGATTCATGCAAATAAAATTTTAGTAATCACTCTTTACGCAAAATGCTTGCCAAAAATACAAATATTCTTTATTGGAACTTTTCGTCAATATCTTTGGTTTCAATAATCTTAATGATGGTTTGCCCTCCGGGCGATTGTTCGGGAAGTTGACAAGCAAAAAGGGCGTTGATCATCTGCGTCATTTCTTCTGTTTTTAATCGTTTGCCTGCCTTAATGGCAAGTTGCCGTGCCATACTTTTTGCAAAATAGATTTTCCGGTCTTTATCAAAATCTTTTATGGCTTTATGATTTTCGATAATTTGCTCGAGGATGGCTTGGATTTGGCTTTCCGTGACATCGGGAGGTGTTCCGTTGGCAACAAAATTTTGTTGACTAAAACGCTCAATGTCGAAGCCTATCTCCTTTAAATCGGGTAAAAGCTGGTTGATGATTTCGCTATCGGATACAGTAAAATGAAGTTGAATAGGGAAAAGCAATTGCTGCGAAGCTCTTTTTCCGGATTGAAATTGCTGCAAATAGCGTTCAAACAAAATACGCTCGTGTGCAAGTTGTTGATTTATAATCATTAATCCTGATTTTACCGAAGTAACAATGTATTTCAAACCACTTTGCACCACATTTTGCTTATTCTCTTCTGCTTCATCAATCGCATTGGGTTGAAAGGATTCTATCGAATCTTTGTCGAGTGTTTCTTCATCTGAAGGAATATACATTTTCTCCCAATGGGATGTGTTCGCCTCTTTTTCGATAGGATAGGAGCTTGCCTTTTTCGATGGGCTTTCGAAAGGATTATAGTCCGGATTTATTTTAATTTGCGGCGGGCGAATGGGTCGATCGGCAGGAAAATCAAAATCAAAACCGGGTTCGGTTTCAAAATCCAAGGTTGGCGTTAAATTGTGTTCGGCCAAAGCTTTTTTTATCGATGAACTCAAAACCGCATATATTAAGCGTTTGTCGATAAAATTCACTTCCACCTTGGTTGGATGGATATTGACATCGATAGATTTAGGATCAACCTCAATAAAAATAAAATAACTCGGTACTGCATTTTCGGGAATCAATTCCTGAAAAGTATTCGCTACCGCGTGATGAAAATAAGGGTGTTTGATAAAGCGATTATTCGCAAAGAAAAACTGTTCGCCACGCGTTTTTTTGGCGAATTCAGGTTTGCCAATAAATCCCGAAATTGTAACATGTGCCGACTCTTGTTTTAGCGGCACTAGTCTTTCGTTATAATTGCTGCCAAATATCCCAATAATGCGTTGTTTTAAATTCGTTGTTTTTAGCTGAAAAAGGATTTGTCCGTTGTTGTAAAAGGTAAAAGCAACGTCGGGACTGGTTAGAGCAACGCGCTGAAATTCATCGATAATATGACGAAGTTCTGCGGTGTTTGATTTAAGGAAATTACGTCGGGCCGGAACATTATAAAATAGGTTTTTAACCAAAATAGAAGTTCCGGTTTGGTGTTGACAAGCATTTTGAGAAACCACTTCAGAGCCTTCAATTAAAATGCAAGTTCCTAATTCGCTATTGGGTTGCTTTGTTTTTAATTCCACATGGGCAATGGCTGCAATGGAAGCCAAAGCCTCGCCACGAAAACCCATAGTGCTAAGTGCAAAAAGATCGTCGGCAGTTTTAATTTTTGAGGTGGCATGCTTTTCAAAACAAAGACGAGCATCGGTTTCGGACATCCCAACCCCATTATCTACAACTTGAATCAGCGTTTTTCCGGCTTCCTTAACTATAAGTGTTATTTCTGTAGCTCCTGCATCCAAGGCATTTTCGAGCAACTCTTTTACTACAGAAGCAGGTCGCTGAATAACTTCACCGGCAGCAATTTGATTAGCAACGGAATCGGGCAATAATTGGATGATATCAGCCATTATTTTAAAAGATAATAGAGAATTAGAGCAAGTAGAATTACATAAATATAAAGGGCATATTTCTTCGATTTAGATCGCGTACGATCGTCGCGATTCCATTTCATCTGAATCTCTTTACGAATATCGATCCGATCGGGATTTTTTATTTTATCTTCTATTTCTGCTTTTCGTTTGGCTTCAGCTTCTTTTTTCTCATCATAAAAACGCGTTTTCATCGAAAATTGGCGTGGCTTCCGTACTTTATTAAATGTAATTTTCATTTCTTCCCCAATATTTGCAAACCTCCCCTTGGAGATTTGTGGCATTTACTTTGCAAATTTATTGATAATTTTCGAGAGGCTTTAGTGCTTGTTTAAAATCTTGTAGACAAGCCATTTCAAAGCTAGAAAAAACCCAATGAAAACGAGTGGTAAAAAGCGAATAATTAATTGATTTACTGCTTAATAACGCGAATGGTTTTTCGGTTTCCTTGGACATCTTCAATAGCAAGGATATAAATGCCTTTCTTTAAATCGGAAGTTTGTAAAGAATAATTCTTTTTGTCGAAAACCTCCTCCACTAAAAGCTTTTTTCCCAGAATAGAATAGATCGTGAGTCTCTTCAATCCAACTTCTGATTTAAGATTTATTTGATTTAGAAAAGGGTTTGGATATGCTGTAAAATAAGATATCTCAACTGATTCTACAAATGTAGAAACCCCCTCGAAACTTGTGTTGAGGGTGTAAGAACCGTAATCAACTTGACTTAATAAAAGGTAATACGTCCCTGAATTAATGGAATTATAATCTAAGGTGTCGTTTTGTCCAGTTTGACCATTTTTACCATAAGACAATACTGTAGTGCCATCGCTATCGTATAAAGTCATAAAAAGATTAAGCGTGCTTTCGGGAATTCCAATAAAACTTAAATTTCCGATATTCGGAACAGTTATTTTATACCAATCATATTTATCATTAAAATTGTTGCCATAAAAGCCAATATGTCCTGTAACGGAAGTGTCAAATGTAAGCATCAGCGCCTCATCTATTGTATTGTTAGGTTCTGTATCATTGATTTCAGGAGATGGTGTAAAAACATTTTTAAGGGTGTAAGCACCTTGATCAACTTGGCTTAATAAAATATAATAGGTTCCGGCATTTAAATAGCTATAAATAAGCGTGTCGTTTTCGCCTTTTTGACCATTGACTCCATAAGACAATACAGTAGTTCCGTCATTATC
>JBFHQD010000128.1:0-9151 GCA_041592395.1 Bacteroidales bacterium
GATAAGAAATTAAAAAATAAAGAATATGTCTACAAATTTATTAGATGAACAAAGACCAAAATACATCAACCCCTATTTTGGTGGTGTATTGCTTGGATTACTTGTTTTATTAACGGTGTATATCACCGGTAGAGGACTTGGAGCCAGTGGGGCTATCAAAAGTGCTGTAGTAACAACTACGGAGACATTTGCTCCTACTCATGCCGAAAACAATTTATATGAAAAACAATTTATCAGCGATGATCATTCTCCAATGTATAACTGGTTAGTATTTGAATCGTTGGGTATTTTATTAGGAGGTTTACTTTCCGGTGTTTTATTTGGAAGAGTAAAAAAATTACGAATCGATAAAGGTCCAAAAATCACTAATAAAACAAGGCTGATTGGTGCGCTTATTGGCGGAATACTCTTTGGTGCAGGTAGCCAGTTTGGACGCGGCTGTACTAGCGGAGCGGCCTTAAGCGGTAGTGCCACTTTTGCTTTTGGAGGCGTAATTGTAATGCTAACCATTTTTGGGTCAGCTTATCTTTTCGCTTGGTTTGTTAGAAAATTATGGATTTAAAACTTAAAAAAACAATACAATGGGACCATTAATACCGAACGGAATAATAACCGGTGATTGGAATTTTGTAATCGCAATATTACTCGGAATTGCTTTCGGGTTCATACTGGAAGCCTCAGGTTTTTCTTCAGCTAGAAATCTTGCCGGCGTTTTCTATGGCTACAACTTTGTAGTGCTTAGAGTATTTTTTACAGCCGTAATTGTAGCCATGGTTGGACTACTCTATTTTGATTAT
Source organism: Bacteroidales bacterium (assembly GCA_041592395.1). Classification (GTDB taxonomy): domain Bacteria; phylum Bacteroidota; class Bacteroidia; order Bacteroidales; family UBA12170; genus UBA12170. The sequence continues at coordinate 798 of JBFHQD010000128.1, forward strand.
TTTGGCTGGCTCGATTTATCTAAGATATTTATACTACCCACTTTTCTAACCCCAATGATTGTTGGAGGTGTTATTATGGGCTTAGGATTCATTATTGGCGGATTCTGTCCAGGGACTAGTTTTACGGCCATTGCAATTGGTAAACTCGACGGATTGGTTTTTACCCTTGGCCTCTATCTTGGCATATTTGTTTTTGCCGAAGCTTTTCCATTGTATAGCGATTTCTATACAAGTGGGAATATGGGTAATGTAACACTAATGGATGTTACAGGTATTTCAGCATCTTGGCTGGCATTTGCTTTTACCCTGGTTGCCCTAGCTGCTTTTTGGATAACCATGTTGATCGAAAAACGCGTTCGTAAAAACATTACTGAATATAAATTTTAATAATTATGAATCGAAATTATATATTTCTTACTGCGCTTATGATCATTCTGGCTGCCGGAACTATGTTTATAAGCTCAGGAAAAGAACAAAAGCAAATAGACCCTGACCAACTGCTTTGGGAAATTATCCAGCCAACACGATACAAAAGTACCGATCAAGTGGCTAAATTAATCATCCAAAAAGATCCTTCTATTCTTTTGATAGATGTAAGAAGTGCTGAAGATTACAGTAAATTTTCATTGCCCAATGCGATTAATATTCCTATCGATAGCCTGATGAATCCAAGTAGTTTAAACTATTTTGGTATTCCCGGAATGAATGTTGTTTTTGTTTCTGTAGATGATATCAAAGCAGATCAAGCTTGGGTTATTACCAAAAGATTGGGATTTAAATCTACTTACGTTATGAAAGGAGGGTTAAATAGATGGATAGAAACCATTATTCAACCCGAAGAACCAAGCGAAGCAGCTCCTGCTACAGCCTTCGAAACCTATCAATTTAGAAAGGGAGCGCAACTTTACTTTACAGGTGCTAAAATAGAATCAACAACAAGCAGCAAAAAAAGCAAAGTGGTAATCCCTCAGCGAAAAAAAGTAAGGAAAGCATCTGGCGGATGTTAATTTAATATAGACTATACATTTTTGAATTTAAAAAGACATCAATATGCACGTACATGATTTAAATCCAAAGAAAACACTTATCACAATGATTGCCTTTGTAGCGCTTATTGTAGTAGGATTTTTAACTATGCACAAACCGCTTTTAAGCTATACGCTCGATTTAGAGCAAACCTTAGAAACAGTACATAATAAAAGCGCAGATTTTTCGCCAAGCGAACTCGACGCTTATTTAAAAGAACCAACACATAATATCGTTTTAATAGATATTAGAGATCGGTTTTCCTATGGCCAAGGTCATATTCCTGGAGCCAAGAATATTTCAGCTTACGATTTAAGTCAAGAGCAAAATATAGCTTTGTTGAATGATTATAAAGACAAAGGCATAACCGTGGTTTTATATGGTAATGATCAATTACAAGCCAATGGCCCTTGGATGTTGTTTAGACAAGTTGGCTTCGATAATGTGAAAGTATTATTGGGCGGATATGCTTATTATAAAGATCAACTTTATGATGAAAACGCAAAAAAGAATAGTTTCGAAAAAGAAGTTGCTCTTTACGATTATGCTAAAGTAGCTCAAGATGTAGACAGTGATTCGGATAATTCTTCAACAATTACAAAGAAACCAGCCATTGTGCTAAGAAAGAAAAAGCCCAGAAAAGCTTCTGGCGGTTGTTAATAAAGCAATTTTATCAAGCAAAAAAGTCTATTGATCTCAATCAATAGGCTTTTTTTTGCCATTTTTTTGTAACCTCGTGGTCGATAAAATATTCTATTCCCAGCTTGGAAGTACGCATTGATCGCTTAAATTATTCATGAGCTCAGCGAAATTAACTAAGCTTTGCTTCATTACTTTCGAATCTTCCTTATGGCAAGATAAACAAGCGCCTACAGTTAATATTTGTTTTTGTTCATCTACACTAAAAGGAAAAACATTTGTCCGTGTAGAAACCTTATCACTGCGCGTTTGTATAAAACCCGTCCATGCATCTAAAGGCAATCCATCGTGTAATTCTTTGGCGTAGATCGGTGTAAACACCCATTTCCCTACACCTTCACGAACAACAAAATCCAGATCTCCGTCACCGTAACCCAAAGCGAGTGAACGCGCATGACAACTTATACAGCTTCTCCCTTTGGCAGCCGTGGTGTGTGGTGCGGCGGGAGCATACAAACGATGAAACAAAAGCGAATCTTCCGCATTTTTATCAAATGATTTTTGATCAATCGTTAAAACCATTCCGGGAATAACAGGGATAATTTCTTTTTTTCCGTTCACTTTTCGCAAACCGAGCGATGGGAGTTTTGCATTGTATTCCCCAACATATTCAACCCAACTGCCTTGTTTATCCCTATTCTTAATCATATCATAACCTTCCTCCGTAGAATCAAAACTGTTATGACAACCAATACATGTTGGAGCCCAAGCGGTATGACAAGAAGAACAGCTTAAATTTTCGTGGGCTTTATTTCCCGTACAAACGGCATTTGGAGGACTCATATGAAACAGTTGCTTCCCGTTTTTCGTAATCAAAAAAGCAGAATCATTCGAAAAATAAGTATTGATTAAAGCATGATTACGCTTATTCGTTTTCAAGAATTTTCGTCCCGAGATGGAGTCAAACCTCAAAGCAGCAATAATGGCGGATTCATTATCTAAATCTTTTGTCTCCACGAGCGCAGGTTTTCCGGAAAAGTGGCAATCAATACACTGTACATCTTGCATTTCTTCTTGATGTGCATATCTTTCACCATCGCCCATAAGCTCATAAGAATGGTGACAATCGATGCATTCCAAACCAAGTTTATGATGCACGTCTTCCCCTTTATAGACAAAAACGCGATGCGCTTCTATTAACCTGTAATTCGAACTGTCAGGCATTTCAGCAGCTTCTAATGTAGTCTCGTGCCAACCTTCGTAATTCGTTGATATTCTGCCTGAACGACTATGACAACCAAAACAATGATTATTCGTTACTTGAATACTTAATGTGGCATGCTGATTTAAATATGTCGTATCCGAAGCACTTAAATTATGATTGTTCAAAGCCATCTCTGCTTCTTCATTATAGTTCAAGTGACAAGCCAAACAGCCTCCTCCTCTACTCGTCTCATTAACCGGTCCGGCCTCCACTTTTGGATTGCCCAAATGGCAAACAACACACAGGTTTTTTAAATGCTCATCGGCAGCTGAATTGCCCAATTCGTGAACACTGGTAAGTAAATCCGGACTATCTTGTTCGTTAAATACAAAGCGATCAACACTAATCATTCCGCTTAAATTAGCCATCAAACTCGTAGAAACTCGATGATTGATATCTGCATGACAATTTGTTGTGCCGCAACTTTGTTGAGAATCTTGCAGATTTCCGGGAATGAGCACCATATTTTTATGCGATTGATTTTTTGAAGTTGCAAAAGGATTTCCTCCGTGACAAGAAGCGCATCCGATCGCATTTGGATTATGCGCTTCCGAAAATCCTTGAACCTGCGTATGACAAACCAAACAACTCTCTTTTCTTCCTTCTATTATCGGTGCATTTACCAATTGCGCATCGCTAAAATTCGGGTAAAAATTAACCCTTTCCGTTTTAAACGCGTGTAGAACACTGTAATTATAACCCGTTTGACCTGGAAAAATAAATTGCCAATTTTCGCCTCTAAAAAACAACCCAAACAGAGTCAACAAAAGATAAATACCCGTCAATATCAAAAGTATTCGTTTTGTTAAAAAGAACAGTTTTCGTTTACTTATATTGACAAAATAAAGCAGGACAAGGATTACGGCCACTAAAACAACCGACCAAATTGGATGGCTTAACCAATGTAAAATCTCCTGAAAACCAACAAAATACCAAGGACCTTTGACACTCGGATTTAAATTATCGTGCAAAGGAGCGCTAAAGAAATAACTGATAATCAGCAAGAACACAAAACTGATTACAAAATCTCGGTTTCGAGGCCAAATTCGTTTACTGTGTTCCAGAATGATAATGGCTATAAAAATGCTAAACGTAGCAATATGATGAACATAAATCAGTTGATAATCGTTATTGTTTCCCAAAAAGGACAAAGCAATCGTTTTTCCAATCAGCGGTATGCCCAAACTTAAACTCTGTATAATTTGCCGAGCCTGCAAAGCATCTGCATCTCCTTTCAATAAAAAGCCCGTAAGCATCGCTAAAAAGATGATAAAAACACCTAAACTAAGTCGGAATCCAAGGCCTTTTTTTAAACCAATTTCTGCTTTATTGTGAAAATGATCATACAGATGAATCAAACTAAAAATAAAAAATAATTGAGCGCTCCAAAAATGCAAATTCCGAATAAGAGAAGCCCAAGGATTCATTACTAAAATACGGCTAATGCTAGTATAGGGCGACTTTACATCGAAAGGAATAGCCAGTAAAATCCCCGAAATCATTACATAGGAGAACAAAGCTATGGCCAGCATTCCATAGGTTGTTTTATTTATAAATGGAGGTGCTGTTTTTTTCACTTTTTTATATTGTTATTTCGATAAACTGATTATCGGACGAAATTTTAGCACTCATTTGCTCGAGCGGTTTATATGCAGGTCCTTTAATGGGTTCTCCATCTAAATTAAATTTAGAACCATGACAAGGACAAACAATAACTTCATCTTCAACTTTATTTAAGGTACATCCCAAATGCGTACAATGTGCATTAAAAACTTTTGTCTTATTCTCTTTATTTACAATGATAAATTCGCCAATAAAGCTGACTAATTTATTTTTATTATAAGGCACTTTCTGCAAATTTCGTTGCGACAAATTGTTGTGCTTAATTGTAAGCTTTTCCCAAAATAGAACCATGGAAAAGAAGATGCCAAAGAGGCTAAACTGAAAAAATTTTCTACGATTCATACACAAAGAATGGATACAATATGAATACTAATTCGTCGAATTTCTTAGTATTAAATCAGCCTTAACAACCTTTGTTTGAGGCGGTTGTTCTTTTTTCATATTGTCTAATAATAGACGACAAGCTTCTTCACCCATTTCTATTCCTCTTTGGTCAACTGTACTCAAACTAGGAGCACAAACTGCAGAACTTATTTCATTTGTAAATCCAATCACTTTTATATCTTCGGGCACTCTTTTCCCTATTTGTCTAATCGCTTTTGTTGCACCAATACCCGTTAAATCATTAACGGCAAAAACACCATCTAAATTTTCAAATTCACGAAGCAAATGATCCGTTATCGTCACGGCATTTTCGAAAGTATCGCATTCAACCAAGAGTTTTTGATTAAAAGGAATACCGTGTTTTGCTAAAGCCGCCTTATAACCTTCAATTCGTTTGCGTCCGATATCCATATGCTCCGAAGCACTCAAATGGGCGATCGTTTTACAACCTTTGTCGATCAGATGACTAACCGCATCAAAAGCCCCTTGAAAATCATCGAAGAGAACTTTATTTACGGGTAAATCAGGAACACGATCAAAAAATACGATAGGAATGCCGTATTGATCAAGCTTATCAAAATGGCTGAAATCAGTCGTTTCTTTACTCATCGAAATGATTAGTCCATCCAAGCGGAAATTTAATATCGAATTTGAAAGTTGAACTTCGCGATTATAACTTTCGGCTGAATTGTAAATCATCACCTGATAGCCATTATCGTAGGCTAGGTTTTCAACGCCTTCGATAACAGAACTAAAAAAATGATGAACCAGTTTTGGAACAATTATCCCAATAATTTTAGATTTTCTGCTTTTTAAACTTAAAGCAATTTCATTTGGTCTGTATTGCAGTTCTTTAGCTAATTCCTGCACCGCCGTTTTTGTTTTTACACTGATGTCAGGATGATCTTTTAGTGCTCTAGATACGGTTGAAACAGAAATTCCTAAAATTTTTGCAATATCCTTAATTGTAACCTGATGTTTTATCATAACGAATGTAAAAATACAAATATATCATTTTTTTATACTTTGCGAAATAATTAAAGAATTTCATACAATATCGACATTGTTTTACTTATCACTTCATCTCATATAAAATCATTGTTCTTTTGCAGTAAAATCAATTCAAAATCTAATTAAATATTAGATAATCAATAGTTTATAAAGTAAATCTTCGAAAAGAACCCATGCCATATGAAGCTTAAAAAATAGAAATATACATTCAAAAACAAGGCTCATCTGAATAATAAAATCGTTAAGCATCCTATTGAACCTTTGCCATTCGGTTTAAACTATAGCTTTCAAAAATAAACAGCATTCCGATAGTTTCAAGAATGGACTTTGAATGCCTTTCTATTACTAAATTTTAACGCCTGAATTACAAAGAATTACATTATTGTTTTACATTGCTCAATTACAAAGCTTTTTTCCACCAAAAAGGAAAAGCAGCAATACCAATTAGGATCAAGGCAATAGGAAAATAAATACTTTCATCAGACTGTGGAAAAAACAGTTTCGAAATCCCAACCAATAAGAAAAAGATGGTTACAGAAGATAATCCAACCACTTTCATATTCCCCCAAAACTCACGCACGGGTTCTTTGGGGTCGATGCCCAAATGTGTTGTCGTTTTCTTCCAATAGCCTAATGGAGTTACACGTTCGTAAAAATTTGCCAATACGCTTTGATCGGTTCTTGGCGTTAAATAAGTAACGACAATAACGACTAAAGTAGAAGAAATTGACATTAGAAGCAATTTAAGCCATTCTTCTTCAACATAATATAGGATAATTGGGGCAATTAAAAGCGACGAGACTATAGCTGCTATTTCCGAATAAATGTTAATTCTTTCCCATAACCAGCGAAGGATAAGCACGGAACCGACTCCGGCACCAAAAAGCAAGGTTAGATACCATGCCGCTTGAATCGATCCCAAATAGCCCATAATTATTAAGGCGAATATCAAAACAACAAAATTTGATGCTCTTGCAACTAATATTTGCTCTGCCGGTTTTGGGTCTCTATTCAGTATAGTTTCGTTTATGATTCCTTTATAAATATCATTGCTCCAATAACTTGCACCCCATGAGAGTAATGTACTAATCGTGGAGGATAAAGCAGCCAACATGCCTAAAAGCATCAATCCACGCACTCCACTCGGTAAAATATCTTTCATCGCAATAACAAATGTCATTTCCCGATTTGCGGTAAAAGTAGAGTCCATAGTCGCCGTTGGGTCAAAGGGATATAAAACGAGCACCCCAATTATTATGGGCATCCATAAAAGGCTTCGAACTAGAATTTGCAATACAGAAAAGATCAATCCGGCTTTGCGCGCCTCACCTTCAGAACTTGTTGACATTAAGCGTTGTGCAATATATCCGGTTCCATCGCTATTCATCTGAAACAGCCATTGCAAACTAATGATGACTAAAAACGGAAACACTAACTCGCCTCCTGTTGGCATAAAAGATAAAAATTGATCGGCTCTAATCTGTCCATACAAATCGACCAATTGGTCAAGCATATTACCAAATCCACCAACTTCTTTTACCATAAAAATTGCGAACAACAGCGTGGCTAGCATCGCGATAATAAATTGTACAACATCCGTTTGAATTACGCTTCGTAATCCTCCTGTTGTAGAATATAAGGTTACGAAACCAATGATTATAATCATACTTATAATATTGTTGGTAGAGGCAATCCAAATACCTTCCCCTACAGTAGATGCTGAGAAATTTAATCCGGCATCGCTAACCCAATGTAATAAAGTATTATAAAAGTTTGGCGATAACCATTCGTTCCAAACTAAAAAGACCTCGGAAATTCGGGTTGCAGCCAGCAAAACCATAGCCAAAACGGCACTGTTTATAATAATACCATAAAACAAGGCTTTTACTCCCCTTAACCAAATAGCAACTGATCCGCCATACCTTACTTCAACCAATTCTGCATCGGTTAAAATTTTCGATTTCCACCACGACTTGGATAAAACAAAAGCGATAAAAAGAAAGCTTATTCCATAAATCCATAAACGCCATAACATAAACACGCCTCCAGTTGCAACTAAACCGGTCACAAGCAACGGTGTGTCAGCCGCGTACTGTGTGGCAGCTATACTCACGCCTGATTTCCATCCCTTAATACTCCTCCCTGCCAGAAAATATTCTGTTAGGTTTTTCGAAGCCTTAGATTTTGCAAGAAAACCAACGCTAATACTATAAACTACAAATGCTAATACTAAAATTAAATCTACCATACTCTGATCACCTTATTTTTTGAATATATCGTATTCCATCATTTAAAAATTACTGATTTATAAAAGTTCGACTTAAACTCTACTAATTCAATAAATATTTCGGTTTTATCCTTTCTATTTATCTAGTTGGTGATAGAATAGTTCTTTTTACCAGGCCCA